>DATFAW010000323.1:0-11743 GCA_035254165.1 Paludibacter sp. | reverse complement strand
TTTTAATAAACAATCTAATATGAGTAACACGAAAAGAGTCTACACTTTTGGCAATGGACAAGCTGAAGGTAAAGCAGACATGAAAAATTTGCTCGGAGGAAAGGGAGCAAATCTCGCTGAAATGAATTTGATTGGAGTACCAGTGCCTCCCGGATTCACGATAACAACCGATGTTTGCACCGAATATTATGCATTGGGGAAAGATCAGGTAGTCGAACTATTAAAGCCGGAAGTCGAAAAAGCAATTGCCGGAGTTGAGAAACTGATGAATTCGAAGTTCGGAGATGTCGAAAATCCATTGTTAGTATCGGTTCGTTCAGGAGCCCGCGCTTCCATGCCGGGTATGATGGACACCATCTTGAATTTAGGATTAAATGACGCAGTGGTTGAAGGTTTGATACGCAAAACCGGAAATGCCCGCTTTGCCTGGGATTCATACCGTCGGTTTGTACAAATGTACGGCGACGTGGTTTTAGGCCTGAAACCGGTCAATAAAAATGATATTGACCCGTTTGAAGAAATTATAGAACATGTAAAAAAAGCCAGGGGCGTTGAATTAGACACAGAACTTACCGTAGACGATTTAAAAGAATTGGTTACTAAATTCAAAGCTGCCGTATTAAAACAAACCGGCCATAATTTTCCCGACTCAGCTTACGAACAACTTTGGGGAGCTATTTGCTCGGTATTCGATTCGTGGATGAACGAACGCGCAATTCTTTATCGCAAGATGGAAGGAATACCTGCCGAGTGGGGAACTGCTGTTAGCGTACAATCCATGGTTTTTGGAAATATGGGCGATACTTCAGCTACCGGAGTTGGTTTTTCACGCGATGCTGCAACCGGTGAAGATATTTTCATTGGCGAATATTTAATTAATGCCCAGGGCGAAGACGTTGTTGCAGGCATCCGCACTCCACAACAAATCACCAAAGAAGGCTCACAACGCTGGGCTGCTTTGGCAGGTATATCGGAAGCTGAACGCGCAGCTAAATACCCATCGATGGAAGAAGCAATGCCTGAGATTTACAAAGAATTAGACGCTATCCAAACAAAATTGGAAAACCACTATAAAGATATGCAAGACATGGAATTTACCGTTCAGGAAGGTAAACTGTGGTTCTTGCAAACCCGCAACGGGAAACGAACCGGTGCTGCCATGGTCAAAATTGCCATCGACATGTTCCATCAGGGAATTCTTGACGAGAAATCGGCCATTTTGCGCATCGATCCAAACCGCCTGGATGAATTGCTTCACCCCATTTTCGACAAATGTGCTATCAAAGAAGCTAAACTTATTGCCAAAGGCCTGGCTGCCTCTCCGGGAGCTGCCTCCGGTAGAGTTGTTTTCAATGCTGACGACGCTGCCGAATGGGCTGCAAGTGGCGAAAAAGTAATCATGGTTCGTGTTGAAACTTCACCCGAAGACTTAGCCGGCATGGCAGCTGCCCAGGGAATCCTTACAGCTCGAGGAGGTATGACATCGCACGCTGCCGTTGTGGCTCGTGGCATGGGTAAATGTTGTGTTTCTGGTGCAGGAACATTGAAAATTGACTACACAGCCAAAACTATAGAAGTAGATGGTGTAACCGTAAAAGAAGGTGATTACATTTCGCTAAACGGTTCTACCGGTGATATTTTCTTAGGTAAAGTAAGGACTAAAGAAGCCGAATTGGATGCGGATTTTGCCGAACTTATGACTTTGGCCGATAAACACACCCGAATGACTGTTCGTACAAATGCCGACACACCTCACGATGCACAGGTTGCCCGGAGATTTGGAGCTACCGGAATCGGACTTTGCCGTACAGAACACATGTTCTTCGAAGGTGAGAAAATCAAAGCCATGCGCGAAATGATTCTGGCCAAAGATGAAGATGGCCGTCGTATTGCATTAGCAAAAATTTTACCTTATCAGGAAGCCGATTTTGAAGGCATTTTCGCAGCAATGGAAGGTTGCCCTGTAACCGTTCGCTTGCTCGATCCACCATTACATGAATTTGTGCCTCACGATGAAAAAGGCCAACAAGAAATGGCTGAAGCTATGGGGGTTTCGATAAAAGTTATCAAGCAACGTGTTGAAGCACTTCGCGAACAAAACCCCATGTTGGGTCACCGTGGTTGCCGGTTAGGAAATACCTATCCTGAAATTACGGAAATGCAAACCCGTGCCATCCTTGGTGCCGCATTGATACTTAAGAAAAAAGGGTTCAAGGTTCTTCCCGAAATTATGGTTCCGCTGGTTGGTATCAAATTCGAATTCAACGAACAGGACAAAATCATTCGCGAAACCGCAGCCAAACTTTTCGAAGAAAAATGTGATAGCATCGAATTTAAAGTGGGAACTATGATAGAAGTTCCTCGCGCTGCACTTACCGCCGATCGTATAGCTGAAAAAGCAGAGTTTTTCTCATTCGGAACAAATGATTTGACTCAAATGACTTTTGGTTATTCGCGCGACGATATTGCTTCATTCTTGCCTATTTATCTTGAAAAGAAAATTCTGAAAGCCGATCCTTTCCAGATTTTGGATCAACTCGGAGTAGGTTCATTAGTCCAAATGGCTACTGAAAAAGGTCGGTCAGTTCGTCCCGATTTAAAAGTTGGTATTTGTGGCGAACACGGAGGCGAACCATCATCGGTTGAATTCTGCCATCGTGTGGGGTTGAATTATGTAAGCTGCTCACCATTCCGCGTACCTATCGCACGTTTGGCTGCTGCGCAAGCTGCACTTCGGGATTAGAAAGCCCCTAAATCCCCCAAAGGGGACTTCATTAGCAAGAAAAACAGCTTGTTTCGTACTGCGAAGCAAGCTGTTTTTTTGTCAAAACACAGAACAAGTCTTTTAGTTCTCCTTTTTTGGGGGATAGGGAACTTATTTTGTCTTTTGCCCCCTGGTTTTAGGCTTTTTATATTTGATTTTCATCGCTGCCGCACGACGCACTTTCATGTTTACCTTTTTGTTTTTATCTTTCTTTTCATGAAAAGCTTCTCCGCCTTCTTCCTTCTTCGGAATCTGAACCAAGGTATTTTTCATTGCTACTTGCGGCATTTCATCCAACGTCAATTCCTTTGACACCTCTACTTCTTCCGGCATGGCAGTCATCGGAATTTTACGATTCATCAAAGCTTCTATCGCTTCGCGGCATTCTTTATCAGCTTTGGTGATAAAAGTAAGTGCAACACCTTTTTTATCAGCACGACCGGTGCGGCCAATACGGTGCATATAATTCTCCGGAACTTCTGGCACATCGAAGTTAACCACATGCGACACGTCCGAAATATCCAAACCACGAGCTACAATATCGGTAGCAATCAGCACACGATATTCACTTTCCTTGAAACCCCGCATAGATTCAAAGCGATTGTTCTGGCTTTTATTGGAGTGAATCAATCCAAATTGGCCCGGGAATTTTGAAGCAATCTCATCATACAAAGCATCAGCTAGTTTCTTTGTGGAGGTAAATACCAGCACCTTCGAAAACTCAGGATGATTGTTCAACAAGAATTCCAGCATATTTACTTTGGTGTAAAAGTTCGGTACGCGGAATCCGATTTGTTTGATATTTTCGAGTGGCGTTCCTGTTGGAGCAGCTTCAATTTCGAGTGGTTCTACAAAAAAATCGTGAACCAAATCTTTTAGTTCTTCTGAAATTGTTGCCGAGAACATCAAATTCTGACGTTTGGGTGGCAACAAATCGATAATGCGAACCAACTGGGGACGAAAACCAAGATTCAACATTTCATCTACTTCGTCAATCACAAATCGTTTGATCGACTTCAACTTTAAACTTCCGTTCAAGGCCAAATCCAACAAACGGCCGGGCGTTGCCACCAACACATCAACACCCGCCACAACTAACGGAGTTTGACGAATCATATTCACACCACCATATACTCCAACAACCCGAACGCTCATGTACGTTGTTAGTTTTTCAACCTGCTCAACCACCTGAATAACAAGCTCGCGTGTTGGAACAACTATTAATATTTGTGGATGCTTTTCTTTGGTAAATTTCCATTGACGAAGACAAGGAAGCAGATAAGCAATTGTTTTTCCGGTTCCTGTTTGTGCAATCCCCACCATATCGCGACCGGACATAATAACCGAATATGCTTTTTCCTGGATAGTAGTAGGTTGAGTCAATCCCAAATCAGAAAGGGCATTGAGAAGAGGAGAATTGATATTAAAGTCAGTAAAAGTCATTTATCTAATGTATAATTCAAAATGCATAATTCATAATTAGCTTTCAATGAACGTTGTTTCTAAATTAAAAGCCTGCAAAGGTACTTCAAAACTATCAGATACTCAAACCAATGATTGAGAAAAAAGAAAATTATGAATTATGCATTTTGAATTATGCATTAATCAGGGTGCCAATCTGGAAATTTTCCACTCTCCGGATTCTTTTGAGAAAAGCAACCGGTCGTGCAATCGATTAAGTCGGCCTTGCCAAAACTCGATGGTAATTGGTTTCACCGCATAACCGCCCCAATGTGGTGGTTTTGGAACATCATTTCCAAATTTATCCTGATAATACTGAAATTGTTTTTCCAAAAAATCCTTTGACCGGATAAGCTGACTTTGAGGCGAAGCCCACGCTGCCAGTTGGCTATCGATAGGGCGGGATTTAAAATAAGACGTTGAAAGAACTTCGCTTATTTTTTCAACCACGCCTTCTATTCGAACCTGACGCTCCAGGGTTGGCCAGAAAAAAACAATCGAAACCCGGTTATTTAATGCCATTTGTTGCGCCTTATGACCTTCGTAGTTGGTATAAAAAACAAAACTTTCGTTGACAAGTTCTTTGAGTAAAACCACCCTGGAATGAGATTGGGAGTGTTCATCGACAGTAGAAAGAATCATAGCGGTAGGCTCTAGCTGATTACTATCAATAGCATTCTGAAGCCATACTTCAAACTGGTCAAACGGATTTGGGAATACATTATTTTCGTCCAACGTTGAAAATAAGTATTGTTTACGAATATCGCGAAGCATGATTATATATTTACAGTTGAGGAATCACAATTGGTTGAATATGAATTTACATCGTAATAAACAATCTAGTGTTCAATTGGTTTAAACCTACGATTAGAAAATGATTAAAATCAACGGGGTTTATCTACTATTTATCAGTTATTGCATTGAAATCTTTCAAGTTGAAACCAATCCCAAAAAGTGAATTATTATTGAAATCTTTTCGCTTAATTATAGTTATTTTCCAAAAGAAAAAAGTACTTTTGGGGCACAAAATATAAAAAAACTCCTCGTTATGAAAGACTTGCTGCAAGCCCGTCACATTGGCATTTCAGAACAAGATGAAGCTTTTATGCTTCAAACAGTTGGTGCGAAAAGCCTTGATGAATTAATCGATCAAACTATCCCAGCCTCCATTCGATTGGAAGAAGTAATTGATCTGCCCGAACCGCTTACTGAGCGACAATATGCCGAGCACATTGCGGAAGTTGCATCCAAAAACAAACTTTTCACTTCGTATATCGGACAAGGTTGGTACGATACGTGTACACCAGCCGTTATTCAGCGTAACATATTCGAAAACCCAGCGTGGTACACATCTTACACGCCTTATCAGGCCGAAATTTCACAAGGTCGCCTGGAGGCTTTGCTAAATTTCCAGACTGCTGTTTCCGATTTTACCGGAATGCCACTGGCCAACGCCTCGTTGCTCGATGAAGCCACTGCAGGTGCCGAAGCTGCTACCATGATGATGAATCTTCGCAGCAGGGAACAAGTAAAAAACGAAGCCAATGTTCTTTTTGTGGATGAGGCTACTTTCCCTTCTATTTTAGCCGTGCTGCATACACGTGCCGAAGCGCAAGGCATAAAGTTAGAGATTGGTGATTTCGCAAGTTATAAATTTACAGCTAAAAACTTCGGTGCTATCATTCAATATCCAAATGCAAACGGAAACATTGAAAACTACACAGAGTTTGTTGCCGAAGCGCATGCCATTGGTTGCAAAGTGGCTGTAGCCGCCGACATATTAAGTTTAGCGTTGTTGACTCCTCCGGGAGAATGGGGCGCCGACATTGTTTTCGGTTCTACCCAACGTTGGGGAATACCTATGGGATTTGGCGGACCATCGGCTGCTTATTTTGCAACCCGCGATGAATTTAAACGCGATATGCCCGGACGTATCATTGGTATCAGTAAGGATGTCAACGGTAAAACCGCCCTACGCATGGCGTTGCAAACCCGCGAACAACATATTAAACGCGAAAAAGCGACTTCGAACATCTGTACTGCACAAGCCCTGTTGGCTTCAATGGCCGGCATGTACACCGTTTATCATGGTGCCGAAGGAATCAAAAATATCGCGCAACGCATTCATGCTGCCGCCACTTATATCAACGAAGTACTTCCTGTTTACGGATATACACAAGAAAATGAGAATTTTTTCGATACCCTGAAAATCAGTCTGCCCGAAGAAGTTTCGGTAGAAGATTTGAAAGCTATTGCATTAGATTACGAAATCAACTTCCGCTATTTTGAAACAGGCGAAATAGGTATCAGCTTCGACGAAACAACCGACATTGACGATGTAAACGTCCTGATTGAAATACTGGCTACGTCGGTAGATAATGCCGCCGTTTACGCAGAAGAAGGAGACTTGGAAGGTTTGAAATCGTACGACGAAAGCATGGAACGTACATCGGCTTACCTGACTCACGAAGTCTTTAACCGTTACCACAGCGAAACCGAAATGATGCGTTACCTCAAGAAACTGGAACGCCGCGATATTTCATTGACACACTCGATGATTTCATTGGGATCGTGCACCATGAAGCTAAATGCTGCTTCGGAAATGCTACCCATGAGCCGTGCCGAATTTGGCGGAGTGCACCCGTTGGCTCCAGCCGACCAGACCGAAGGTTATAACGAAATGATTTCGGAACTGGAAAAATACCTGATCTCGATTACCGGTTTTGCTGCTTGCAGCTTGCAACCTAACTCGGGTGCAGCGGGCGAATATACCGGATTAATGACCATTCGTGAGTATTTCAAATCGAAAGGCGAAACACAACGCGACACATTATTGATCCCCGCTTCGGCACACGGAACCAATCCGGCCAGTGCTGCTCAGGCAGGCTTTAATATCGTGGTGGTGAAATGCGACGAAGGTGGAAATACCGACTGGAACGATTGGAGAGAAAAAGCCGAAGCCAACAAAGACAAACTGGCCGGCTGTATGATAACTTACCCTTCGACCCACGGAATTTTTGAAGAACGCATCAAAGATATGTGCGATACTATTCACGCCAACGGCGGACAAGTTTATATGGACGGCGCTAACATGAATGCGCAGGTGGGATTGACCAATCCGGGAACAATCGGTGCCGATGTTTGCCACTTAAACTTACATAAAACATTTGCCATCCCTCACGGCGGTGGCGGCCCGGGCGTAGGTCCTATTTGTGTGGCAGAACATCTTGCTGCATTTTTACCTAGTAAAACCTACGGACAAAATACAGTTTCGGCAGCACCTTACGGAAGTGCGAGCGTAACAGCCATTACCTACGGTTACATCCGCATGATGGGCGAAGCAGGGTTGACACACTCTACCAAAATTGCCATACTGAATGCCAATTACCTGGCGGCACGACTGAAAGACAGCTACGGAGTGCTTTACACCGGCGAAAACGGACGCGTGGGTCACGAATTGATTCTGGAAGCACGCAACTTTAAAGCCACTTCGGGCGTAACGGAAACCGACATTGCCAAACGGTTGATGGATTATGGCTTCCACGCTCCTACCCTTTCGTTTCCGGTACACGGAACGTTGATGATAGAGCCAACCGAAAGTGAGTCATTGGCCGAACTGGATCGTTTTGCCGACGCTATGTTGCAAATATTTGCCGAAATAAAAGAAGTGGAAAACGGAACTGCCGACAAAACGGATAACGTATTGTTGAATTCTCCGCACCCTGAATACAGCATTGTTTCGGACGAATGGAACCATCCATACAGCCGGGCAAAAGCTGCTTATCCAACAGAATGGGTGGCCGAAAATAAATTCTGGGTAAACGTGGCACGCGTGGATAATGCGTATGGCGACCGGAATTTGGTTTGCAAGTGTCAATAACAACCCCTAACCCCTGAAGGGGAATAAGAGAGAAAAATCCCGTTTTGTCGAAAGGCAAAGCGGGATTTCGTGCTATATATCAGGTTGGCGCACTCAGCGCAAGTAAACCTATCAACCCGGCCGTCAATTCGCCGGCAACGGAAGCAGATATAAAATTCAGATTGCTTCATCGCCCGGGGCGAAAGCATACTTTGAAATAATTTTCTCGTTTCGCCCGGGGGCGAAAGCACAATTATTAAATAAACATGCCAACCGCCCGGGGCGAAAGCGTATTTATTAAAAAAAAACACCAACCGCCCGGGGGCGAAAGCACAATTGTAAAATAAAAGTGCCAACCGCCCGGGGCGGAAGCGCATTTGTTAATCAAAGGTATCAATCGCCCGGGGGCGGACGCTCTGTTATGAATCAAAATGCTTGATCGTTCGTAAAGTTGAGGGTGTTTTTAATTGGAAATGAATTGTGATTAATACCAACAATTATGACACAAAGGTTTCTTACTAAGATTGTAGGTAATCATCAATTCGTTTGTCCCTTTGGAACTTCGATTGATACTACTCACATTATAATCGTAACTGTAGGACAAATGAATGGCATCGCTCAAATCGAATCCTATAATTACACCTGCCTCGCTCCCTGTGCGATAAAACAATCCGACATCAAATAAATCGGGAGTTTCTGACAAGCCCGACCGTTGTCCAACTTTGAAATAGCCCGTTAGATTGAACTCCGCCTGATACATATTAGAATATTGAATTCCACACACACCAAGCCCAAAATCAACCGGATTATTCGAAGTTTGGCGATATCTGGTATATACGAAATTCGTATTGGTTTGATATTTATGATCGGCTGAAAAAACTGAAAATACATTCTGGCTGGAGAGTCCAAATTTGAATGATTTATTTGTCAGTTCCAGGCCCAAATCCGAATTAAAATTACCCTCGGTCAAAAGATTCTGATACGCTTCCGGATCGTAACCCGATTCTAAATTAACCTTGGAAATATCATAGCTTAGACTCTGGTAATTGAAACCCATCCCAAAATGCAATTGCCAGTCTTGTTGCAATTTTATGGCATATGCATACGTAAGATCAATATTAGTTACGGAAGTATATCCAATTTTATCCTGAATAGCAACAACCCCCAGTTGAGTATTTAAATTATCGATATAAGTACTGGCAGAAGCAAAGAAAGTCATCGGAGAACCCGATACTCCAACCCATTGTTTACGCGCAGCCATGCTAAACACCGCCTGATATTTGTCGTAAACAGAGGCGGGGTTTATATAATTAGTGTTTGCCCAATAATTATTCAACCGTATATTCGATTGAGCAATCATCAGTAAACTCATGAAATTAAGTGCTACTATAAAAATGGTTTTTTTCATTCTGATTTATCATTATCATGGAATAACCATTAAATAACCCTCTTTCGACTTGGTAGCCGCCCCGGAAGTATAAAACAAAACATAGAAGTAGGTATCTTTTGAAACAGGCCTGTTATTGTAAGTCCCGTCCCAACCTTCCATTCCATCATACATAAGAATACCATTCCTGTTGTATAACTTAATGTGCCAGCCTTTCATAAAAACATCGTTATGCCCATCCTTATTTGGCGTAATTGTATTAGGAATATTGATAAATGAAAGGTCTGTAACAACTGTGCTATCGCAGCCGTTTACCGTTTTGAGATCATCGGTATAAACCCCGGCTTTATCATACGCATGACCGTTAATAGTATAAGATTCACCTGAAAAGATATGAATGGTTTGCGAGGTAGTTTGTGCAGCAATTACCTTCAGGTACAAAGTAACAGTTACATCTTCACCCAAAACATTTGTCATAACCTTAGTGTAAGTCCCGGCAGCGTCATAGAGAGTTCCATTCCAGACATAAGGTAAATCAGAAGCACAAACGGAAGCATAAGTATCGGCACTAGTCGACAAATTCACTTTTAGAATCAATTTCGCAATACTGTCGCAGCCCATCGAATTTATATATTTTTCCGGCGAAGTATAAGTTCCGGTCTCAGTGAAAGCCATTTTATTCCAAACATAAGGCAATTCTGTAGAGCTAACAGCCTCCTTGCTTACAGAAGCTGATGGCGAAACTACGGTTAACATTAAAGTAGCAATACTGTCGCAACCTGCAGAGTTTATCAATTGAGCCGTATAGGTCCCCGATTTATAGTACAGTTTCTTGTTCCATACATAGGGCAACAAAGAGGAGCAAATATAATCCGTAGTAGTTGAAGTCAACGGTGTTTTTACATTCAATATCAACGTAGCAATACTGTCGCAGCCATTAGCATTGGTCAACCTGGAAGTGTATTTCCCTGCCGAATTATAAGACATTCCATTCCAAACAAAAGGTAAAGCAGAAGGACAAGTCGTATACTCTGTTGTTGAACCGGTAGTCGGATTTACGTTCAATTCCAGCGTAGCAACACTGTCACAACCAACTGCACTTGTCAATGTTACAGATTTAGTCCCAGCCTCATTAAATGTCAATCCATTCCAAACAAAAGGTAAATCCTGGGAACAGATTGTTTTTTTAGCCGAAGAAGTGGTTGGGAAATTCACAATTAATTTCAATGTAGCAACACTGTCACAACCAACAGAATTTATCAACACGGCGGTTTGAGATCCGGCAGCATTAAATATCAGTCCATTCCAGTTATAAGGAAGCTCTTTGGAACAAATGGCTTTGATCGTATTGGAAGCTGTTGGCAATTTAATCATCAGATTCAATGTAGCAGTACTATCACAGCCGGCAACATTCGTCAAATGTTTAATATAAGTCCCAGCCGCACTGTAAAGCACTCCATCAAAAGTGTATGAATCACCCTGACAAATGGCGGCATTGGTTATGGAACTGGTTGGGAGTTTAATCGTCAGGTTCAACGTAGCGGTACTATCACATCCAACAGCATTTATTGAGTGTTTGGCGTAAGTGCCGGCAGTTGTATAGGTTGCTCCATTGAAAATACACGAATCTCCCTGACAAATAGAAGCATTAGTTACTGAACTTGTCGGAAGTTTAACCATCAGATTCAACGTTGCAGTACTATCGCAACCAACGGAATTTATAAAATGATTGTTGTAACTTCCGGTAGCACTGTAAACTGTTCCATTAAACGTGTAAGTATCACCCTGGCAAATAGAAGCATTAGTGATTGAAGTAGTTGGAAGCTTGACTACCAAATTCAACGTGGCAGCACTATCGCAGCCGGCAACATTAATTAAATGCTTAATGTAAGTTCCAGCAGTATTATAAACAGTCCCATTGAAAGTATACGAATCACCCTGGCAAATGACAGCATTAGTGGTCGATACTGTAGGGAGCTTTACTGACAAATTCAACGTAGCAGTACTATCACAGCCAGCAACATTCGTCAAATGTCTAATATAAGTCCCGGCCGCACTGTAAAGCACTCCATCAAAAGTGTATGAATCACCCTGACAAATGGCGGCATTGGTTATGGAACTGGTTGGGAGCTTTATTATCAGGTTTAACGTAGCAGTACTATCACATCCAACAGCATTTATCAAGTGTTTGGTGTAAGTGCCCGCAGCCGTATAGGTTGCTCCATTAAAAGTGTACGAATCTCCCTGACAAATAGAAGCATTAGTTACTGAA
>DATFAW010000322.1:0-12963 GCA_035254165.1 Paludibacter sp. | reverse complement strand
CAAGATGTCGATGGTGATAATGTAGCGGATTTAATTGTTAATGACAAGGGAAATATAAGCTTTTATCCTTTCAATTTTAAGACATTTTCTTTTGACAAGAATTCGCCATTTAAATTCACAAATTCACAAAAAACAACTATTAATTCGGATATAATACCTATAGATATTAACGCCAATAATAAAAGTCAAGATTTTCTATTTGTAGATAGAGTGAATGGCATAATATGTGTAAATCTTTCAAAAGACCATACGAAATCTAATCAAATATCTTTAATGACTAATAGCCTAGGGGTTGCCGAAAAAACTAGTTATGATCAATTATATCAGGGAGCCAATTATACACCTGGAACTACTGCGACCTTCCCAAATACAGATTTCCAGGGACCACTTTGGATAACAACACAAACTAGTGACATGTACAATAAGCAACTAATAAGTAATACAACTTATAATTATACAGGAGCAATAATGCATGAACAGGGATTAGGGTTGCGTGGGTTTACTTCTACGAAAGTAACAGACATGATGACTAATAAAGTTACAACTACAACATTCGATCCTTATAAAATGGGGGTTGTTATTGGTCAGTCATCCGACAATACAGAATCCAGCTTTAAGTACAATTTTACGGATTACGATAGCTCCACAGGGGGAAACAAAAAAATGAAGTTGTTACTCACCAACAAAATCGTCACTGATAAATTAAAAGGAAATACCGTAACCGTAAGCTATCCTCTGGCGAATTATGACAGCTATGGCAATCCAGGAAGAGAAATAACCGATTTTGGAGATGGAATTACATCAACTGTAGTAAACAACTTTGAAAATCGTATTGGAACTGTCAATCTGATAGGATTGCTTACCAATAAGGTAACTACCAATGTTCGGGATGGCAAAAGCTTCAATCAAACAGAAGGATACGAATACGATACGAATAATCGGTTACATTATGTACGCAAGTACATCGGTTCTAAGATGCTCACTGAAACAGAATATAAATATACCGCTTACGGTACTGTAAGCAATGAAACAATGCATAATATCCCGACAAACGATTATTTGACTACTTCATACACCTACGATAATGATCAATACCTGTTGAAAACCAAAACAGATCCACAGGGACTTGTCACTACCTATACAAACAATCTGTCAAACAGGCTTTTGGTTGGCATTACCGACTATTTAGGTAAAACAGTTACGTATGGTTACGATAACTGGCGGCGAAAGAATTATGAATTGCGACCCGATGGAACTACCACCAATATAATATGGGCATGGAATCCTGATTCGAGTCAGAAAGGTATAATCATGGAAACGCAGGCTTCTCTCGGACAGCCAGCAACTATGCTGTATACCGATGCATTAGGAAGGGAAGCGCGTAAAGCCATTATTGGATTTGATGGAACACTCGTTTTTGTCGACAAAGCGTACGATAACTTTGGACGGTTAGCGAGTACCTCAGCACCTTATAAATCCGGTTCAGGAGCTTTATTGACCACTTATGCTTATGATGAATACAACCGGGCAAAAACCATCGTTCAACCCAGTGGAAGTACCACCAGTTACAGTTATTCGGGCAATTCGGTAACCGAAAACAAAGATGGGGTATCTGTGACTAAAACTACCGATGCCACCGGTAAGTTGGTTAGCTCTCAAGATGCCGGCGGCACGATAACTTATGCCTACCGGCCCGACGGACAACCCGACAATGTAAATGCTGCCGGCGTGGTGACCAGCTTTGAATATACAGATGACTATAACCGGCAAACCAAACTGATCGACCCCAGTGCCGGAACAATAGGAACGATATACGACGACGCTAACCACATGGTAACACAGACCTGGAACAGTGGAAAACAGATTAAAACCGTGTCCAATAAATTCGGACAGCCGGTTAGTAAAGTAACACCTGATTTTACAACCACCTATGGTTACGAAAATGGGAAACTTAAAACAGTAAATACCAACAATGGTAGTTCCAAATCTTTTAATTATGACGGTTTTGGAAGACTAAGTGGATTTGATGATACTTTCAATGGAAAAGAGCTATATCAACAATATACATATGAACTAGGACGATTAAAAAATGTAACCTATTATTGTGCAAACTATTTCTCAGTCAATTATAAATATAATTCTTCTGGCTATTTGTATAGGCTTGAAGATGGCTCGGGCAATAGGTTACGTGAAATAAACAGCGTAGATGCCACGGGTCAGGAAACATCAGTGTTGCTGGGTAACGGGCTGACCACCACAAAAAATTACACGCCCGAAGGACTTGAGACGAATGTAACCACCTCAAACAATGTACAAAATATGAGTTTTGATTTCAATCGTATAACTGGCACCTTGAACTCCCGTACCGATAACGTGCATGGTTTGAGTGAAAGTTTCACTTACGACGGATTATATCGCCTGAAGAACTATGGCTCAAGAGTCGTGGGTTATGATTCAAATGGTAACATCTTGTCAAAAACCGATGCGGGTGGATATATCTATAATAGAAATAAGCCCTATACATTAGATTCAATCATAAACGCTAATGCGGATTTGACAAGTCAACTGAACGTAGATTACACTGTCATGTCACGTCCCACTTCTATTCGGAATACCACAGGGTTAACTGCCACCTTCGGCTACAATGATGATTATAACCGCACCTATATGCAAGTAAAACAAGATGGTACGGAAACAATGAGTAAGTATTACCTGGGCGGTGGGCGTTACGAGATTGAAACTGCCGGCGGCGTTGAAAAACAACGGCTGTATCTGGATGGTTCGCCTTACACTGCTTCCCTGTTAGTGGAGAAAGTAGGTGGTAATTCTCCTCAACTTTACTTCTTGCACCGCGATTATTTGGGCAGTATTACCCAAGTTACCGATAATAATGGTAATTTAGCAGCCGAATACAGCTACGATGCGTGGGGACGCATGCGTAATCCGGCTAACTGGAATGTTTATTCAACCACTGCACAGCCAACTCCAATGTTTGGCCGTGGATACACCGGGCATGAACACCTGAATCAGTTTGGCATCATTAATATGAATGCCCGCTTATATGATCCTCTGTTAGCCAGGTTTCTGGCTCCCGACCCACAGGTGTCATCACCGGAAGCATCAAATGGATACAACCGGTATATGTACGCATTGGATAATCCTATGATGTATACGGATATAAATGGTGAAGAAGGAGGTCTATGGTGGGGTGGAAATAATAATAATTATCCTGCGGGACCTTATCGACCTGACTACAATCCTAATCCTGGTTGGGGTACAGGGCAAAGCTTTTATAATCCATATGGCGGACCTGACTCAGGCTATCAAGGAAGTAGTTACTCAGGCTATCAAGGCGGATATTATGGGGGCGGTGGCTCTGGTGAATTAGCTTTCTTAGGACCCTTAATATATTCTTGGCTTAATTCACAAAATGGTTCTAATAGACGACCTCAAATGAAGCTAAGTGGTGACCCTACTACTCATTCTTATATAAAAGGAAGCCCTGCTCCCGCTCCCGCTGGTCTCGGATCTCCAAGAGTGAGTTCGGGAGGAGGAAATAGAAGAGGAAATATGTCATCTAGTGGAGGAAGTTTATTTAATGGTGAAATTAAGCCCTTTCAACCAAATATTTTCGAACGGATTAGCACTTCTGGATTTGGGAAAGGGATAATAGGTAAAGTATTATATGGAATCGCCGATGATTTATGGATGACTGCTTGTTGTTTTACAATTGGTCATGAAAGAGCATTTCATCTAAGTGGAGCTTATGCAATAAGTGATGAAACAGTTACTTCTGGAATTAATACAATGACTAATTTTGTACCAATCGGAAGTTATGGTAAATTTGCAAGTATTGGAGAGAAAACATTAAATGCAGGTCAGTTTAATGCACTAATGAAAGGGAGTGGCATTACTGCAGCTACAAATGCAGGAATTGAATTACGTCTTTATAACTTTACTGTAAGAGAATCTAATAACATTTCTAGTTTTTGGAATTATTTTGGTACAACATCAACTATATCTACGTATTTATTTACATCTAAATAATTTAAAGCAATGTTTATAGGTTCTGTTATATTTAGATTTTTTGGAGTGTTATTGCGATGGATAGCAATAAATACTTGGTTCCTTATTTGTAAAAAAAGAAGGCTGAAATTTTCCGATGTTTGGATAGGTAAACAAAAAAAGGAATTTCTTTCAAATGCATCATATGAAATGTCAAATATTATACTTGGAAGCCTATTTATTCTCGCAGTATGCGCTTTGCTATTTTTTTTTAAAGTATAATACTAATAGCAATAGGTAATTCTTCACATTTGGCGTTGGCAAAATAAAGTTTTGTAAATCAATAATGATTTACAAAAATAGTTGGGGAGGGGGGGGTATTGTGCACACCCGACCATCCCTTAGTTGAGCGTAGGTTGGCGGCATTGAGCTCGGCCAAGCGTCTTTCGTTTGGTCGTGGTTAAAAGGAAAGCTCCAGCTTTCCATATTGAAATAGAATATGGAAAACAGAGCTCTCTTTTTAGTAATGATGAAGGTGAGAAACCTCTGTTCGCCGTAGCGTAACAATTGGCGCAGGATGTTGAGCGAAGTGTCCACACTTCGCTCAAGCTAAAAGGAAGTCTCCAGACTTCCGTATTCAAACAAGAAAAAAGACACAAGCAAAAAAGAATCCCAGGAATCAGGCAAGGTCCAAACTCTACTCTATCTGACCGACACCAATTGAATCGCAGGAATTCTAGACTCTGGAATAAAACTCACATCAAACTCCATAGCGTAGTGATCGGACAAGTTGGTTTTATGTTTACCAATATGTGTAAAAAAGGTTTGAACCCGTCTTTCAATTTTATGAATCATTTCTATGTTACGCACCAACACATAATCAATCACCCGTTCTTTACCATTGGGAATTCGTGCCAGATTATTGTTTACCTCGTCGTATGTGGCCTTTACACTTCCCGACAAGATGCCATTCTGAGCATCCAGTGTTTTGAGCATTTGCTCGTAGTTATGACTATCATCCATGTCGATATTAAAATCGCCACAAATAAACTGCGGAATATCTTTATGGTAGTATTTGTTTAATAAATGCTCTTTAATTTCCATGCATTGCTTTGCTCTGACAGCATCCGAATTATCGGCCTGAAGATGAGTGGTCAACAATTGAAATCTGGTGCCTTTGAAAGTGCCTTCAAACAAAACTGCACCTTTGCGCGCAATGGCATCGAAACCTTCACTTTTTACAAATTGAAATTCGGCCAGCTCCGAAAGCGGTATTTTGCTGACAACCCACAGTCCGCTATTAGTTCTGAAAGGTAGAAAGTTTCTGTTTGCCGGACCATATTGATATGGATAAGCCGACAACAGATTGTTTGCCAAAACATTCCTGCATTTACTACTGAAAGCTTCCTGAAAAACAATGATCGTGTAGTCTGAGTTTTTAAGCTGTTCGGCTATCACTTTAGCCCTTTTGGCATTGTGATTAAACAAGCTGACGTAGGGCAACATGTATATGTTCCAACTTAAGACTTTGAGCTCAGTGCTGTCGTTTAACTGATAGCCTGGTATTGGGGGATTTATAGCTGACATTTGAAAATAATTAATAAAAATAACAGTAATAAGAAATAGATATTTCCTCATATTTGTTTCTGTGTGAATTTCGAAACAAAGCAAGCAACAACACGTTACAATTGTATTTAAACGAAGTTATATTACAGTTAAAGCTTGTTTTTCAGCCCTTGTTGGATGTAAGTTGGCGAGTGTTGTTCGTCATAGCTTGTAGCTATATCGCAGCTAAAATATCCGTCAGATCAACGCAAAAAAAGGATAAAGAACTGATGCAACCTGAACCTTGTATCGGTTTTTTTGTTTCAACTCCTGTCGAATGCATGGAAATTGATTACTTTTGCACAATGTAAATTGTCAACAAGCATAAAACTTTCCAACATCGAAATCAGATATAAAAACAGGCTAGCATGAAACAATTCATATTACTTATGGCACTCACTCTTACACCTTTTCTTTACGGGCAATCAACCAACGACAGAGGATATATCGTCAAAGTAGGCGACGCGGCTCCCGATTTCAGCCTGAAACTCACCGACGGTAAAACCGTGAAGCTTTCCGACCTGAAAGGAAAAGTAGTTATGCTGCAATTCACCGCCAGCTGGTGTGGAGTTTGCCGCCATGAAATGCCGTTTATCGAACGTGATATCTGGTTGCGTCACAAGGCCAATCCGAACTTTGCGTTGATAGCCATCGACCGAGACGAACCGCTGGAAACCGTCGTGAAATTTGCCAAAGCCATTCCAATAACGTACCCCATTGGGCTCGACCCGCATGCCGATATATTTGCCTTGTATGCCACACGCGATGCCGGAATCACCCGCAACGTGATTATTGACAAAACGGGCAAAATAGTGCTTCTTACCCGACTGTATAATACAGAGGAATTTAAAACGATGACCGAAAAAATTGATTTGTTGCTGAAATAATGCTTCGGCCTTAAACTCCGTCACGTTTTTCATCACCGTCAATTCCCTAACTATTTTATTGCATGCTAATTAGCAAGCAACTTTCTGAATATTCCCATTGTAAATCCCCTATCAACCCGACTATCGACATTTTTTTGTAATTTTGTGGCTCGAAAACAGATTCACAATAGAGGAAATGCGCATTTTAATTCAACGGGTTAACGAAGCTTCGGTAGAAATTGATACTGAAATAAAATCATCAATTAACGGTGGGTTATTGATTTTGGTTGGAATTGAAGAAGATGATACAAAAGAAGACGGCGAATGGCTGGCTGGTAAAGCAGTAGGTTTACGTATTTTTGACGATGAAAATGGTGTGATGAATCGTTCGGTTTTGGATATTGATGGTGAAATTCTGGTTGTAAGCCAGTTTACACTCCATGCCATGACTAAAAAAGGCAACCGCCCTTCATACATCAAAGCAGCCAAACACGAAACGGCCATTCCATTGTACGAACATTTTTGCAATGAGCTAAGCCTTAAACTTGGCAAAGAAGTAAAAACCGGCACTTTTGCAGCCGATATGAAAGTGGCTTTAGTCAATAACGGACCGGTAACCATTTGGATAGATTCGAAAAATAAGGAGTAACAACAATCCCTAAGTTCCAGAAAGGGAACTGTGATAAAGACATTCATAACAAACTAATATTCCCGGAAGCCCCTTTAGGGGTTGGGGGTCAAAAATTCGCTTTAATGAAAAAACATATCCCCAATTTTATTACCTGTCTCAATCTCTTCTCCGGCTGTATTGCCGTTTTGCTTGCATTCAAAGGAAATTATGAAGGTGCTTTTATCGCCATTATGCTATCGGCTGTTTTCGATTTCTTCGATGGCTTTGCTTCCCGCCTGCTGAAAGCATACTCCCCTATGGGAAAAGAACTCGACTCGCTGGCCGACATGATTAGTTTTGGGATGGCTCCGGGTGCCGTCGTCTTCTCACTCCTGTCGGAAACAACAATCTGCGAATGGCTGCCATACGCAGCTTTTCTCATTCCCATTTTCTCAGGACTCCGGTTGGCTAAATTCAATATAGACGACCGCCAGACAACTTCGTTTATCGGGCTTCCGGTTCCGGCAAATGCTATATTTTGGGCCGGAATGGTTTTATCTTTCTCACCGTTCTTGTTAGATAATGTATGGCTATTGCTGATTCTTATCGCACTGTTCTGCTACTTTCTTATCTCTGAAATTCCGATGTTCTCGCTTAAGTTTAAAAACCTGGCATGGAAGGATAATCAGACCCAATTCTTGTTTTTAATTGTGTGCGTAATAATCCTGGCCATCTTCCAATTAAATGCCTTCCCTATGCTAATTGGGTGGTACATTCTCTTGTCAGTGGGTATTAAATTGTTTAAAACATCAAAAGTTTAAATCCTGCGATTCAATTTCAGGTTCAACAAACTTAAAATTGGAAATAAAAAATGTACTTTTGTTCTAAATACAAAACTCATGTCTATTAGTATTTCACATCTGACAAAAAAGTACGGAGAGCAAACTGTTCTGAACGATATTAACTTTGAAATAGGTGAAGGTGAAGTGGTTGGTTTTCTTGGACCAAATGGTGCAGGAAAAACTACAACAATGAGAATTCTTGCCGGTGCATTATCTTACTCAACCGGTTCGGCCAAAATCTGCGATATTGAAGTAAAAGAAAACCAACTGAAAACAAGCAGTATGGTTGGCTACCTGCCGGAACAAAATCCACTGTATGCAGACATGTATGTGAAAGAGTACCTGCTATTTGTGGCGGAGACTTACCAGTTGGGAAAAGAAAAAGAGCAACGGGTTAACGAGCTGATTGATAAAGTCGGGCTGCGTCCTGAGTTCCACAAAAAAATCGGGCAACTATCAAAAGGCTACCGTCAACGCGTGGGATTGGCCCAAACACTCATTCCCAACCCGAAAGTGCTGATCCTGGATGAACCTACAACCGGACTCGACCCCAATCAACTGGAAGAAATACGCAGTTTGATACGGGAGATAGGAAAAGATAAAACGGTATTGCTCAGCACGCATATTATGCAGGAAATCAAAGCTATCTGCAACCGGGTAATCGTGATAAACAAAGGCAATATTGTGGCTGATTATTCCGATTTATCCAAGATAAAGGCTTTCTCCGAAGACAGTCTTCATTTTGAGGTGGAATTTGCAGAGGCTGTTCAGCCGGATAAAATCGAAGAGCTGGAATATATAACCGGAGTCGAAGTAATCTCTGATAAGCATTTCACTTTAATTGCTTCCACAGACATTCGTGCAGATATATTTGATTTCGCGACTAAGACAAACAATAAAATCCTGACGATAAAGGCAGTTGAACGAAGTATGGAGGAAGTGTTCAGGAGCTTGACAAAATAAGGTTTCACGCAAAGCCGCTAAGTCGCAAAAAGAATATAAAAATACCTGTGCATGACAGAAAATGAATTATCCAAAGTTATTGTGAATACAGCATACCAAATTCACACTCAATTAGGACCAGGACTTTTGGAGTCAGTTTATGAGGAAAAATGTATTTTGAACTAAAGAAACAAGGTTTTCAGGTTGAGCGGCAAAAAGCAATTCCTATAATGTGGAATGGGATAAAAATGGAAATTGGGTTTAGAGCAGATCTAATCGTTGAAAACAAAGTAATCATTGAATTGAAATCTGTAGAATCTTTAGCTCCTGCTCACTCAAAGCAACTTCTGACTTATTTGAAATTGACAGATTTAAAACTTGGGTTACTGATAAATTATAATGAAAATTTGATAAAAGACGCAGTACATAGAATCGTAAATAACCTATAAATTAGCGTCTTCGCGTCTTTGCGAGAAAGAAAAAATGGAAGAAAATTTCGATATACGAAACAATCAAAAAGGTGAAAAGGAGTTCGAGAACGCACTGCGCCCACTGACTTTTTCTGATTTTAGCGGACAAAACAAAATTGTTGAAAATCTGAAAATCTTTGTGCAAGCTGCTCGTATGCGTACCGAATCGCTCGATCACGTGTTGCTGCACGGACCTCCGGGACTGGGCAAAACCACGCTTTCGAACATTATTGCCAACGAACTGAATGTGGGATTTAAAATCACTTCCGGTCCGGTGCTCGATAAACCGGGCGATCTGGCAGGTTTGCTCACCAGCCTGGAAACGAACGATGTGCTTTTTATTGACGAAATTCATCGCCTGAGTCCGATTGTGGAGGAATACCTGTATTCGGCCATGGAAGATTACCGGATTGATATCATGATAGACAAGGGACCAAGTGCACGTTCTATCCAATTGGAATTGAATCCATTCACGTTAATTGGTGCTACCACCCGAAGCGGTTTGCTGACGGCTCCGTTACGAGCCCGCTTTGGCATCAATTGCCATTTCGAGTATTATGACATTGAAGTTATTACGGGTATTATTAAACGTTCTTCCCGGCTTCTAAACGTAGAAATCGGACACAAAGCAGCGGTTGAAATTGCCGGCCGCAGTCGTGGTACGCCACGTATTGCCAATGCGTTGCTTCGCCGGGTACGCGATTTTGCACAAGTGAAGGGCAATGGCAGCATCGATGTGGAAATTGCCTGTTATGCACTCGAAGCCCTGAACATTGACAAATACGGTTTGGACGAAATTGACAATAAAATTTTGAACACCATTATCGATAAATTCAGTGGAGGTCCGGTGGGACTGACCACCATTGCCACGGCCTTGGGCGAAGATGCCGGAACAATAGAAGAAGTATACGAACCATTCCTGATTAAAGAAGGTTTTATGAAACGCACGCCTCGTGGTCGCGAAGTGACTGAACTGGCATACAAACATTTAGGGAAAGTGAGGTTGGGAGAAACGGGAACACTATTTTAGACCCCAAAACCCTGAAAGAGCGTAAGAAACCCTGGATTTGAATGATATTTAAACGTCAATAATGATTTTAATTGTTACATCTTTAGAAATTAATGAATATGGACGAATTATTAACCGTAAGAACTTTTAGCCAGTCGATAGATTTTGAAATGGCTAAATCGTATCTCGAATCTTGTGGAATTGAATGCTACGGACAAAATGAAATTATAAACCGGGCTTACATCAATTTGGTAGATGGAGGGATAAAACTTCAGGTGCGTGCCGAACAAGCCGAAGAGGCAATAAAACTACTCCTTGAAAAAGGTTACCTAAAAGCCGAAGATTTTGAACCATCACCCGAAATGAAGTGGATGGAAAAGTTGTTGAATCACTTTAAACGGAAATGAAATTCGCGTCTTGTAACTTGTAACACAAACCTTGTAACTGATTTATGGCAGAAAAACAAATGAAGAAACTGGCGAAGGAAACCGCCATGTATGGAGTTAGCAGCATCTTAGGAAAATTCCTGAATTGGATGATGGTTCCGCTTTACACCTACGTGCTGGCAAATTCGGCAGAATACGGAATTGTCACAAATTTATATGCATGGACAGCCTTATTGCTGGTTATGCTTACGTATGGCATGGAAACCGGATTTCTCCGCTTTGCCAACAAAAACAAGGAAGAAGCAGGAAAAGTATATAGCACAACGCTGATTGCAGTAGGAACGACATCCACCATTTTTGCATTATGCTGTATATTCTTCTCACACCCCATAGCCAATACATTGGGATATGCCAAACACCCTGAGTGGATTGCCATGTTGGGAACAGTGGTTGCTTTTGATGCATTTGGTTGTATTCCTTACGTTTATTTGCGATTCAAAAATCGCCCAATACGATTTGTGGCGTTAAACTTATTTGCAATTTTCGTTAATATATTTTTTAATGTCTTTTTTCTGGTTATTTGTCCACGAATAATGCACAAATCGCCGGAACTTATTTCTTGGTTCTATAATCCTGATTATGGAGTTGGCTATGTGTTTATTTCAAATATCTTTTCGACAGCATTGGTAACCATAGCATTATTGTTCGATGTATTTGTAGTAAAATTTGAGTTTGACAAGGCACTACTAAAAAAAATGCTTCAATACTCACTGCCATTGGTAATCTTGGGAATAGCCGGTATTATGAACCAAACGTTGGATAAAATACTTTTTCCATTTCTATTGCACGGAGAAGTAGGAAAAGCTGAACTTGGAGTTTATGGTGCAACATCAAAAATTGCATTGGTCATGACCATGTTCACGCAGGCCTTCCGTTATTCGTACGAACCATTTATTTTTGCTCAGAAGAAAGATAAAAATAGTTTGGAAACATATGCTGATGCCATGAAGTATTACATCCTGATTGCTTTGTTTATATTTTTAGGGATGGTACTTTATATGGATATTTTTAAATATATCATTCAATACAAATATTGGGTCGGTTTAAAAGTAGTACCAATTGTAATGTTTTCTTTTATATTTCAGGGGATATTCTTTAATCTCTCACTGTGGTATAAGTTAACCGATAAAACTATGTATGGCGCTTGGTTTTCGATACTGGGAACTGTTATTATTGTAGTTTTGAACATAGTTTTAGTGCCGCTTTACAGTTATATGGGTTGTGCCTGGGCAGCATTTGCCTGCTATTTTGTCATCATGATGATTTCATATTATTATGGGCAAAAACACATGCCAATAAAATACGACTTAAAAACTATCGGACTTTATACCGTTGTAACAGTTGCATTGTATGCAATAAGTACGTTTATCAACACACCTTATACCCTTTTAAATATAGGCCTGAAATCAATATTAATGGTTGCTTATTTGGTTTTGTTGATAAAACGCGATTTTCCACTACGAAGCATTCCTGTAATAAACCGATTTTTTAAATAATACTAACCATGAGCAAACTACACATCATTACGCCAGTAAAAGATTCAGTGGATATAGCCATTCGAACCATCGAAAGCATCATGAGTTCAGAGATTTCAGCAGATTTTATTTATACAGTTTACAATGATTTCAGCTCAGCAGAATCAACAACAGAATTGGAATCGTTGGCAACTAAATTTGGCTTCAATCTGATAAATTTAAAGGATGCCACCTTGCATCCATCGCCTAACTATTTGACAATCCTTCAGATGGCTCAACAACGAGCTAGTTTTGAAGCTGCTCATATATTGATCATTGAGTCCGATATAATTGTAGGTAAAAATACCATTCAAAGAATGTATGATTATGCCTCTGAACTTGAAAACCCGGGCATGATAGCTTCAATAACAACTGATATAAACAAGAAGGTCAATTACCCTTACTTGTATGCTAAAAGAATTCAGTCGGAGGTTGTTAGTTCTAAAAAACAACTCAGCTTCTGTTGTTCACTCTTGACCCAGCCGTTTTTATCTTCCTATAGCTTCAATATGCTAAATCCCGAAAGAACCTGGCACGACCATTTTATTTCACGGAAAGCAACTGAGTTAGGATTTAAGAATTATTTGGTTACCTCAGTGCCCGTGATACATTTAAAACATAGCATTTATCCTTGGATGCACTTAAAACAGACTC
>DATFAW010000321.1:0-6653 GCA_035254165.1 Paludibacter sp. | reverse complement strand
TCAAAAATAGTAACAATCGTAATATCCAACTTACTACCAATGTCTTAAATCGATGTTACATTTCCATTAAATTTGAATGAAGATACCGTTTCTATAAATTCTTTTAGTACATTTGCACTGCTTTAAAATCAGGGATAGATTTTAAAATACATATTTACTCGAAACAAATAATAAACTAAATAACAAGTAATTAAATTTACAATTTACACAAAACATTTTGTTATGAACAATTCTTTTTTCAGCAAATTCACACCTAAAGAAACTAAATTCATCCCTATTCTGAAAGAAATGGCGGACGTTCTATTGGTTGCTTCCGATTTAATTATCGAATCTGTTCAAACCAACGACCATGAATCAGCCATTGATTATTATAAAAAAATCAAAGTACAAGAACGTAAAGGTGATGAATTATCCGGACGTATTTTTGACGAACTAAATTCAACATTTATCACTCCTTTTGATCGTGAAGACATTCACCATTTAGCTGACAGACTGGATGATGTCACCGATTTCATTAATAGTTGTTCTAAAAAAATAGTCCTTTACAATCCTAAAAAAATGCCGGCAGGTGCAGTCGAATTAGCCAACTTTATTAAAGAAGGTGCAATTTGTATTGGCAAAGCGGTTGACGAGTTGGATGTTTTGAAAAAAGATTCAAAGAAAATCAAAGAATATTGCGCAGAATTGCATGTTATTGAGAACAAAGCTGATGATGTATATGAACATTTCTTGATCGATTTATTTGAAAACGAAAAAGACGCAGTTGAAATCATCAAACTGAAAGAGATCATGTACGAGCTTGAGAAAGCTACTGATGCTGCTGAATATGTAGGTAAAATTATAAAAACGATTATTGTTAAGTACGCTTAATAACTTTAGAAAAGAAAGATGACGCTCTTAATAATTATAATCGTACTGGCATTGATATTTGATTTTATCAATGGATTTCACGATGCTGCAAATTCAATCGCAACCATAGTCTCAACAAAGGTTTTAACCCCTTTCAAAGCTGTAGTCTGGGCTGCCTGTTTCAATTTCATAGCATTCTTTATTGCAAAATACGTTATTGGTGAGTTTGGAATTGCAAATACTGTATCAAAAGTTGTAATTGACCAATATATTACCTTACCTATTATTTTCTCGGGGATAGTTGCCGCAATCATTTGGAATTTAGCAACCTGGTGGTTGGGTATTCCCTCCTCCTCCTCCCATACTCTCATTGGAGGATTTGCCGGTGCCGCAATTATGAGCACTGCAATGAGTAGCGGATTTACATCATACGGATTCGAATCGATCAAATCTGAGGTAATTATAAAAATTGCATCGTTCATTGTATTAGCACCTTTAATCGGAATGATTGTATCTTCGCTCATTACAATTTTAATATTGTATACGTTCAAGAAAGTAAATCCCCATAAAGCTAATGCATGGTTTAAAAAACTTCAATTGGTTTCGTCCGGTTTATTCAGTATCGGTCATGGTTTAAATGACTCGCAAAAAGTAATGGGGATTATTGCCGCAGCACTTTATGCCGCCTACACAAAGAACCATATCGACATGGGAATTCACTCGATTGGACAAATGCCTGACTGGGTTGCATTCTCTTGCTTTACAGTTATTTCATTAGGAACAATGTCCGGCGGTTGGAAAATTATAAAAACAATGGGTTCAAGAATTACCAAAGTTACGCCACTCGAAGGAGTTGCCGCAGAGACTGCAGGTGCTTTAACTTTGTACCTTACTGAAATTTTGAAAATACCAGTAAGTACTACTCACACTATCACGGGTTCTATTATTGGTGTTGGTGCAGTAAAACGGCTTTCGGCTGTACGTTGGGGAGTTACAAAAAACCTTATGGTTGCATGGCTTCTTACTATCCCCGTAAGCGCTTTATTGGCCGGTCTGATTTATCTGCTGGTTGGTGGTATCGTTTAATTATAAACAAAATATGAGTTTAGAAGGTTGTTTCTTTGAGAAACAACCTTTTTTCATTTTATGTTACAGCTTAAGTAAATGATAATTATTATTGATATGCTTTTAGCACATATGGAACATCCCGAATATCGGGAGTTCACAATAGTTTTGAATAGAAGATATAAGACTAAGAACACATATGGAACATCCCGGGAACCGGGAGCATTATCCCGAATACCGGGATAATTTCAGACTGCGCAAAAGTATCGTCAGATACTTTTACTATGTGAACTAAGTCTTTTTCTCACATTATTTCTCCCGAGTTTCGGGATGTTCCATATGTGTACTATTGTGGTAAAACTATATCACTAAATATTGGAAACTACTTAATTTAAACATCTGAAGTTTACAATCATTCTTTTTAGTTCCAATAGTATTTGGAATCGTGCAATAATACGTATTTTTGCACGTTTTATTTCACACAAATTAAATCAAACATGCTGACTACTGCACTAAAAAGAACAACATTCGTTGTTTTTTTTATATTGGGTCTGAATTCTATAGCTCACTCACAAGGGAATCTTCCGTATGTGGATGATAAACTCATCCATTTTGGATTTTCATTGGGTATTAATGAGATGGACTTTGGAGTTAAAACATCTTCGGATTCTGTTGGCGCGAGAGTCTCTGTTCTGAGACCCGGATTTTCGGTGGGGATCATTAGCGATTTAAGATTAAGCAGATATTTCAACTTGCGTTTTACGCCAACATTACACTTTGGCGAACGTCAATTAAACTATTTTCCTAAAGGCAAGGATGATTCGATATCCATCACATCCATTCCGATAAGCCTCCCGATCTACCTTAAATACAGTGCCGAAAGAAAAGGAAACTTTCGTCCTTATTTAATTGGCGGTGGTGGTGTCTCAATAGATTTGGCAACAAATAAAGAAAACCCGGTACTGCTGAAACCATTAAATGTATTTGCCGAATTTGGGGTTGGTTGCGATATTTACTTTTTATTCTTTAAGTTGGCTCCCGAGCTAAAGTATTCAATTGGCTTTAACGACGTATTTGTGCCACTTGATAAACGCGATGCAGGCCAGATGCCTGCTGACAAACAGCGGTTTTCTTTAGCCTTGCACAAGCTGACTTCGCGCATGCTGACACTGACATTCAATTTCGAATAAATCAATTTTGGGTAAAAAAAAGAGGCTGTATCAAAAGTGTTTTTTGATACAGCCTCTTTCGTTTTGCTATAAGTTTTCAATTGCTTTAATCACTTTTTCCATGGCTACCTGCCAATCGGCAAATAATTTTCGGAAATAAGCTTTTACCAATTTGGGGTTATCTTTTCCATCAGGGCGATTAGCACGCAAAACATACTCCCGGCTGAGAGCCATAATTTCCTCAACCAAACTTTCTACTTTCTGTTCTTCAACATTTTTGGATATCAAACAACGAAAGTAAACATCGGTAATTAATTCAGATGAAACAAATTTAATTGTGTTTTTTAGTTTTCTACGACTTGCCATTGGAATATTTTTTATTATTTGTAACCACAAATATAAGCCATTATAATGATAAAGTCATCTTTTACCGTAAATTTGCGTAAAAATAATTCAGTCGCTTTTGCGTTTAATTCTACAAACACTTTGCCCTTACATATGGCCTTAATTCTTCGAAAGATTCAGTTACCCTTTTCTATCTTTGTTTTGTTGGTTATAGCCATCGAATTCTCGGCATGCCGGGATGACGTTTATTCGACTAATCCCAAGGACAAACTCACCTTTTCGACAGACACACTGGCTTTCGATACCGTTTTTACCACATTGGGAAGTGCTACTTCTAAAATAATGATTTACAACCGCAACAATGTTGCTTTAAAAATAAGTCAGTTGGGTATTGCCGGCGGAAAAGACTCGCCCTTTAAAATTAATGTCGATGGGAGTTTGAATGCAAATAATCAATTTGAGAACCTGGAGATTAGAGCCAAAGACAGCATGTACGTTTTCGTAGCAGTAACAGTCAATCCTACCAATTCCGATTCGCCGGTATTTATTCGCGATTCATTGGTTCTTCAAACAAACGGCGTAAATCAAAACGTTAAATTGCAAGCCTTTGGGCAGGATATAAAAATACTCCGAAACAAACATATTTTGAATGACACCACATTAACTGCGGGAAAACCATACCTGGTTTATGGCAACCTGACTGTTGACACAGCTAAAACACTCACGCTGAATCCGGGTTGCAAGATCTACTTTCATAATAATGCCAACCTGATTGTTTATGGCAACCTGAAAGCCGAAGGGACTGCCGATAAACCAATCAGCCTGAGAGGCGACCGGCTGGACAACATCAAGTTTGCAACGCCATTCCCTTATAATAATGTTGCCGGACAGTGGGGCGGCTTGTATCTGCTCTGGAAAGGGGGAAACCACGTATTAAACCACGTAAACATGAACAGTGGTTATGTGGGAATCTATTTTTCGAATGAAGACCGGAATACAATCCCAACACTGGAAATAGCCAACTCCCGGATTCAGAACTTCCTGCTGAATGGGTTATTTGTCCAAAACGGGAATGTGCAGGTTACGAATACCGAAATATCAAACACAGGGAGCTACAGCGTGTACCTGAATGGCGGCAAGCACAGCTTTATTCAAAGCACCATTGCCAATTATTTCAATAACAGCAGCGTTCAGCCAACTTCGCGCGACGGGAAACCGGCCGTTATGATTATGGATATGAACCGGGCTGCACCTATGCAATCATTCTTCCAAAACTGTGTTATCAGCGGAAGTGCGGATAATGAATTTTCGTTGGCAAGTCCTTTCCTGAATCTATACGACGGAGTTTTCGATCACTGCTATATCCGTAAACCGGAAGCACTGGATTTACCTCAATTTACAGCTATACGTTGGTCGCAGAAAACGGATACGCTTTTCAAAAGTATCCGCTACAACTATGTGAAGAATACGTATTTCGACTTCAGGCTAGACTCTGTTTCGCCGGCACGCGGTATCGGAGCCAATACCGATCCGGCTGTTGTGGCCAAATATCACCTAAACACGGATCTGAACGGAAAACCCCGACCTACCGACAAACCTGATGCCGGAGCTTACCAATGGCAACCGGCAAAGTAATTGTCTGACCACGATTCTCTCAGATTAAAGGATTCGGCAGATTAAATAAAAAGAATTGAACGCGGATAAACGCTGATCTAACGGATTTTCGCGGATAAATTGTAAATACGGATTAATAAAAGAATTTTACCCCCGATAAATCGGGGCTGATTTCAAATCTAAGTCTTTATCATTCCGACTTGTCGGAATTAAAATCCGTTTTACATCCGCTCAATCAGCGTTTATCCGCGTTCTATTACTAAAACATGCAAATTTATATAATGTCTATTATTATGCGTTGTCAAGTAATTCTTTGTACGGACTATCATTGAGTATTTCAACTGCCCGCTGATAGTCTTCGCTATTTATTTGGATTTCGATATTCTCTGTAGGATTTAATCCCGTATACGCACCCAAAACAGATGAGGCCGGATTGTCTGAAACTAACAGGGTATAGATTTCAAATTCTTCCAACATGCCCTGTATATCTTCTGCAATCACTCTGTCTTCTATTGATAAGAGAACTCTTAAGTCGTTTGTTTCCATATATCTTTTCTTTTCTAAATTACAAAATTGTCGCCAAATGCTGATGATGTCTTTTCGCACAGATTACAAAGCTGCGCGAGCGGGGAAATTAGCACCAGTTTTTTCTTATTTATCAGGCATTAATTCTGTCGTTAGTCCTGAGTCTTTTTCCCATTCGTCATATGATTTCATCTTTTTTCTTTTTATAAATTGACCTGTCCAAGGATTGAATACATATACGTCAAATTTATATTCAACTCTATTTCGTCCATCAGTTGGCGGGGATATGATTTTTTTTGTATTTATTCCCACATTGTAAGTAAAGTTTCCATTGTAAATTGTCTCCTTAGTACCTTTTAGATATTCCCAGTCTAAATATGTGAAAGCTTTTATCGAATTATTTTCATGTAATCCATGACTTTTAGCTTTTTCAATTGCTAATTGTTTTGATAATAAAAATCCGTTTTTAGTAATTGCTTTCTCGAAACCTTTATTGTCTTCATAGTTGTCTGACGGAAAGATTATCTGACCAACAGAGTCTAAATTAATTTCAATTTGTCCATAGTAAATCTCATCTTCTGATAACTTTATAGAATAACGCAACAAATATAATTTCGGGTTCCATTCAAAGTAATCAGTCCAATTAGCTCCAGTACCATCGCTATTATAAAAGTAACTTCTATCAGGTGACCAGATAATATTTTTATCAAAAAACTGTTCTCCATATGTTGAGATAAGCAAACTGTCAACTCGTTGTTTCATTTTCTGTAATATAGGAAAATGAGGATAGTTATCAAAATTTACAACAGTCCAGATTCCCTTGTCATGATCAACTACATATTCAAGTTGTCCCTTTTTGTTATATTTCTTTGCTATTCCTATTGGATTGTCATTTAAATCGTAGATGTCGCTGCTTTCTAGTATTTTTGTGTCGTTGAAGTAATATTCAACAATTTCCTGTTTGAGATTTTTGGGAAATGTAGTAATACATCTCAACTCAGAATATCTTGCTCTTGTCAACATAGCAGTCGAGGTATAAAGAGTATCCGGTTTATTCATTTCTACATTCTGCAACATATCATTCTT
>DATFAW010000320.1:0-8518 GCA_035254165.1 Paludibacter sp. | reverse complement strand
AGCAACAACATGCTTATTTCGCAACGTCGATTAATAGCTATTGCTTTTTCTAAATCTTTATTGTCAAGTACTTTGTCCGAAACTCCAATATAAGGTTTTTCGACTCTTTTACCGAAATAATAGTTAGGTCCGCCAAAACGGCAACCTAGTATTCCCGCTAATGCAGCCTCGGGGTAACCGGAGTTCGGGCTGGCATGTTTAATTCCGTTTGTTAATACAAATCCTGCCTTTGAAACATTTCCACTAACTAGCAGCATGAGCGTTGATGTTAAGCGTGCCGGTATAAAGTTGACCAGATCATCGAGCCTGGCAGCAAATTTTCCGAAGTATAGGAATCGTTCACTTTTATACCCAATCATGGAGTCGAGCGTATTAATCATTTTGTAGCTCAGCATACCCGGTGCACCCAACAGGGCAAACCAAAACAAAGGAGCAATGACGCCATCGCTTAAATTTTCTGCAAGTGTTTCCAGGGCAGCTGTCCGTATTTGTGTGGCACTTAAGCTATCTGTGTCTCTTCCAACTATGCGTGCTAATTGTGTGCGGCCTTTATCAAGCGATTGATTTACTGCTTCAAAAACCAGCTTTACTTCCTTTCGCAGGGTTAAGGCCGAAAGACTGTAGAATACAACGAGGGCGATTAAAATGAATGATAGAATAGGATGTATTTCTTCTGACAAGACCAGGCTGTAATGGGTTGATGCGAATGTTGCTCCAACTAACAGAATAGTCATGCATGCTCCTTTTACAAACCGGTATGAGCCTTTGTTCAGGTGCTTTTCGAACCATGCAATTGTTTTGCCAAATCCCACGATAGGATGAGGCAACCACACAGGGTCACCAAGAAATGCATCGAGCAGAAAGCCCGTAATCAAAGCAGTTATTATAATGTACGTTTCCATTCGATTAATTTTTCAATGAGCAGATTGTTTTCCGGTTCAGTAAGCGTATTAAGCCTGATCAATTCATTCTTTCCGTAATCAAAATTATTTGCGTCACGGATTAATAGCCCTTCTTTCAATAAAAAGTCTTTAAGTTCATCGGCTTTGCCTTTGAGCAACTTTACCAGGAAGAATGGAGTATGAGTGGGGATAGTTTCAAAAATGCCAATTTTGTCGATCTCATTTTGAAACCGGATTGTTTCGGTTAGCCAGGCTTTCAGATTAAAAGAGTTGTCTTGCTTTTGGGTTAAGATATATTTCCCGGCTTCTACGGCCAGGGTGTTTACCGACCAGGGAATTTTATAACGGTCCACTTGCACAATGGTTGATTCGGAAGCAATGACATAACCAATCCGTAAGCCTGGTATAGTATATCGTTTGGTGAGTGAATAAATGAGTACAAGGTTTGGAAATTCAAAAACGGATTTAGCCGTTAAAGTTTCGTGCAAGGTGAAGTCAACAAACGATTGGTCGACAATGAAGGTTACCTGCGGATAGGTATATAAAATAACCTGTAACTCCTTTCTGTCAAAGCAAGTTCCGTCAGGATTGTTGGGGTTGCAAAGCCATACCAGGTCGGGCTGAAAGGTGTCAATTTCAATGGACAGGTTCTCGCGCCAACAAAGTTGTACGGTATGTTCATTGACGGTACAAGCTTTTGAGTATTCGGAAAAAGTAGGGGAGACGATTAACGATTTAGAACCCCGGTAAGCTTGTGCAATCCGGTAAATAATGTCGATAGACCCATTGCCAATGCTTATTTGGGTTGGTTTCAAGGCCTGTTTTTCGGATAGGATTGCTTTCAACGATTCCGCTTCAACTTCCGGATAACGGCGGGTTTTGGCAAATGAGGCAGATAGATGACTATACAAACCTGCATTGTCGGCACTATGCCACACATTGGAACTGAAATTAGCTTTCAGTTTTCCCTGATAATCATCTCCGTGTCGGCTTGTCATATTATTTTTTTATCATTGAATAAACCAAATCCATATTCACATGCTTGCGTACATGAGCCGCCAGCTTATCGTATTGCTCTTCTTTGAATTTAAAGTAGTCGAAGGTTGTTTCTGCTGATTTTCCGGTTAGATGTGGTTGAATCAGGTAATCCACAAATTCTGCATTGTCGAGTATGCCGTGGATATACGTGCCAAAACATTGACTGGTAAAGCAACCATCCTTCGAGCCATTTTCAAGGATGTTTAATGCTTCGATATCTGATGATAAAACCTCTGTGCGCCCGTTGTGTATTTCATAACCTTCGCAAACGGTTTGCCCGGTATGAAAGCTGAATTTGACTTGTTTGGTTATCTTTTCGCCTTCGAGCGTGGTTTTTAAAGGCAGTAAGTTCAGTCCCGGAAGTTGGCGGATATCACTTTCTACACCGTTTGGGTCGGAGAGTTCGGTTCCCAGCATCTGGTAGCCACCGCAAATACCCAAAATGGTTTTTCCATTGTTTTTAGCCTGCATGATAGCTTGTGCCATTCCATCGCGACGCAAAATCTGCAAATCGTGCAAGGTGCTTTTGGTTCCGGGTAGGATTACAATGTCGGCACTTTCTATATCTTTCGGTTGGTTCGTGTAAAATAAATGAACACGTTCGTCCCGTTCGAGTGGATTAAAATCGGTGAAGTTGGACATGTGCTGAAGCAGAACAACGGCTACGTTCACCTTTCCTTCTTTGGCAAAGCGGTTTTTGGTATGGAGCATAACCGAGTCTTCTTCCTCGATGTATATGTCGCGAAAGTAAGGTACAACGCCGATGACTGGAATTTTGCACAAATCTTCAATCATCTTAATCCCAGATTCGAACAAGCGAATATCACCCCGGAATTTGTTGATCAGGATTCCTTTGACCAGCTTACGTTCATCTTCTGTAAGCAGCATGACAGAGCCATACACCGAAGCAAATACACCGCCCCGGTCAATGTCGGCCACTAATATTACCGAAGCCCCGGCATGAGCAGCCATGGACATATTCACCAAATCAACATCGCGGAGGTTTATCTCGGAAATACTGCCGGCTCCTTCAATTACAATGGGATTGAAGCGGGTTTCCAACCTGTCGAAGGCAGCACAAACTTCTTTGCGCAGATTGGCTTTGTTATTAGTCGTAAAGTAGTCATAGGCATGTTGATTACCAATCGATTTTCCATTCAAAACCACCTGGCATACCTTGTCGGTGGTTGGTTTTAGCAGCAACGGATTCATGTCGGTGTGGCAAGGCACTCCGGCTGCTTCGGCTTGTACCGCTTGTGCGCGGCCTATTTCCAGTCCTTCGGGTGTGGCAAAGGAATTTAGCGCCATGTTCTGGGCTTTGAATGGAGCAGGAGAGTAGCCGTCTTGCTTGAAGATGCGGCAAAATGCAGCTGCAATAACGGTTTTACCTACGTCGCTACCGGTTCCGGCAAACATGAGAGGAGATAATGTATAATTCATAATGCAAAATTCATAATTAAAAATAGGATATATGAATATGATTTTTGGTTGGCGGTCTTGTAGCTCGTAACTTGATTTTTGTAGCTATTTTAAATAGGAATAACTGAAAATAAAATATGGCAGCATCTTATCTTCAATTATTCCATACATGCATTTTTGCTTAGAATGAATGCTTGTTTTTTTTATTTGCTTACAAATACCACTTTGCTTGGGTTTATACCTGTTGTGAAAGTAAATTTCAATGTGCCGTTTTGACTAAAACAATACATTTTCCCGTTGTTGGCATAATCAGTGACTCCTAAATAGATATCTTTTGAAATTGGATCTACATCAATGCAATAAGGAGTTTTTACTACGGAAGTAGTGATGATGTTTTCACTGACTAACTTCTCGTTTTTTACATCATATACAGCAATAGTTTTATTGGTTGCCTGCCAGTTTGCATCATAGTCGAAATTTGAGATGTAAGCATTGTCACCTATAATATCAAAGTTTTTGGCTTTTACATTAATATCGGTTACTTTATATGTCCCGGCTTCGATGCGTTGGAATTTACCTGGAATTAATTTATAGTTCCCATTTGAAATAACGTATATATCACCATAACTATCAGCTTTAATTCCGGCAGGATTCAGATTTACAGTTATTTTTCTTTCTTCTGTAAATGTAGAAAGATTAACCACAGAAATAGTACTGTCCATTACGGCTGACATTCCACCGGTATTAGCCACATATAATTTGTTGTTTGAAATTACGCTGGCATCGGGATTGGCACCTACAGCTATTGTTTGTCCTACAGTTAGACTTGTAGTATCCAATTGTGCAACATGTCCATCATAAAGCACAATATATACTTTACCGTTTGCTGATGTCAGAGATCTTGGTGAGCTGGAAGCTCCGTTTGCATTTTTCATTGGTATTGATTTCGTACTAACGCCTGTTTTTGCATCAATAACCTCAATAATGCTTGATTTGTAAACAGCGATATAGATTTTCGAACCGTATTTAATCAGATCTTGTCCTGTATCTCCCAAGCCACGATTGTTTTTGTCTAAGAATAAATCGGCTGAAGCAAACCCGGTTGCAAAATCATAATAAGTTAACGAAGCATTGTTTGCTGCGTATTTTCCTTCGTTAAGAACATATACACCTGTACTGATTTCCGGATTCTCAATATTATTGTCTTTAGAATTGCATGACGTAAATAGAGGAGCACAGAGTGTGGTTAAGAGTAAAGATGTAATTATTTTTCTTGTTTTCATAAATAAATTTGTAAATGATTGATTTTTATATTATTTGTTTGATTCAGATTTTCTGAACAGTTGGTCTACTTCCCTAAATCCATTGCCAGGGTTATTCTGAAATTTCTCCGTGGCATGGGGTAAAACTTCACTACTTCGTATTGAGTGTTGAGTAAGTCAATGATTTCGGCATTTACCTTCCACTGTTTATAGCGTGTTGCTACAAAAATGGAGTGTATAGCATACCCATTCATTTTGTTTGTTTTGTCGGTCATTTGTCCTATCCACCTTACGCCAGAAAATATCATGTTATATCCGGCTTCCCATTTCCCATGCTCGTAAGATATCGATCCGGAACCTGAATGTACGGGTGTGTAAGGAATCTGTTCTCCAAAATTTTCACTTCCCACTGTGGCGTCTTCAGCACTTTGGAACGAATAGTTAGCTTTCGTTTTAATTAAACCCGATTTTCCGGCTTTGATATTCATTTTTAAATTGACATCCAAGCCTTTTATTTTTACAGTCCCCTTATTTGTTACGCTCCAATGAAACATATCGCGCGGAATGGCAATAATTTTATCCGTCACCCGGTTATAATATCCGTCGGCCGAGAATACAAATTCAGATAGAACAGGAATTTCGGTTTCCAAATAAGTGAATCCAATATTATACTGGTTGGCGTTTTCAGGACGAAGATTTGGGTTGCCCATCTCCTGATAATACAGATCATTGAAAGTGGGCAGCCGATAGATATTCTTGTAGAATGCTCTTATTCTTAGTTCTTTATCGTCGAGCAGTTTATATGATACACTTACTGTGGGCGATAGTTTATCTCTGTCCGGCGAAGCAATTCCCGTTCGCACATTTTCGCGTGTAAGTGTGTAAAGCAGGTTGGCACCCAGTGTCAGTTTCTCGGTAAGATACTTTGCTGCTACGTTAGCCAATCCAGTATTCCTGGTAGGATAATTAAAGTCTTTGAAGTCAACATTGGAGTTGATATTTAAATCGTTGTACCACCAGTCAGTTGAAGCAGATATAAATAACGGTTCGAACAATTTATATTGAAACGATGCTGATAAATAATATTCTTTTTGCAAATAATGATCATTCAGAATACCATCGGTGCTGGTGTATTTAGCATCTTTATCCGTGAAATGGTTGTCTGAGAGATTGAATTTCGCAAAGTATTGATGCTGAAACCTGTCAGATGTCTTGTTCAGGTAGTGTATTTGTGTGAAGAATGTCCTGTCTTTCAATCGTTGTTGCGAATCATTTACGTTGTAGAACGTAATGCTGCCCGGCAAACCTCGTTCAGAGCCAAAGAAGTTGGACTTCACTGCAATACTTTCCTTTTCTTTGATCCGGTACAAACCGTTTATTTCCGATCTGATGGATTTTATATCGGTATTGGTACGTTTAAGTTCTGCCGAAAGATTGTCGGTTGAAGGTCCATAGTATTGTAGAAACCAATATTTCCCATTTGCTATTTGGGCATCGGCTGATAAATTAAACGCCCATTTTTTGCCGAAATTTTTTGCAAGAAAGAGCGATGGGTTTAAAAATCCAAATGAACCTGCTTTGAAAGATATTTTTCCCTCAAATGATTTGCTTTTATCATAATCCAGCAATTTGGTTTTCATGCAAAGCACAGATCCTGACGAAAACATACGTGCCGATTGAAATATGTCATTTGGTTGACCGTTGGATAATGATACTTCGGCAATATTATCCAATGAGAAACGGCCTAAATCGATTTGTCCCGATTGAATATCGCTCATCATTACACCATCGTAGCTTACGCCGGTGTATTGCGCTCCCATGCCGCGCAATGAAACGGTTTTTAGACCACCTATGCCGCCGTAGTCTTTGATAATAACGCCTGAAAAATATTTAGCTACATCGGTTACGTTTACGGCATTTAATGTCCCAATTTCTTTTTCGGAGTAAATTTGAACGGGTAGGGCAGCACGCGCAGTTTGTAACCGTTGGCCATTTACGGTCACGGTTTGGAGTTTGCGGGTATGTACAGAGTCAGTTTTATACTCGTCGGCAAAAGCCACAGAACTATAAAATAGAGTACTGAACAACAGAAATGATCTGACGGATTTGAAATGAAAACCTGAATTTTTAAACACAGTTGTAACTATTTGACGATGAATAAACCGATCAAATAGCTCCCGAAAATGACCTAACAGTGGCAAAAGGTTTGTTTTTTGCTGATGTTTCGTCGCTTTTTCCTCGAAAGCTTCTGAAAATTAGTTGTTGTCTTGGCAGGTCTTCTGACTTACTCCCGTTTTTGAACGCCTTCCCGATTTCAGTTTTCAGTTATCAGTTATCAGTTATCAGTCTGTATTTGACTGTTTACTGTTTACTGTTCACTGTTTACTGAAAATTTTCAGTGGCAAAAGTGTTGTTCAAAACGTTTTATCAATAATTAATCATTTACAATTAATCATTAATGTTGGAGCTTACAGCAGCGGGACTGTACAGGAATTACACCTGTTTCCCTTTTAATTTAATTCCCGAGACATCGAGAACTAAAACCAAAGCGGGAGCAAAAGTAGTGCTTTTTTTTTGAAAACAAAAACCGGCAATGTTATTTTTATATCCTGTCTTCATTGCCGGAATACCTTTATGTGATATAAATCAATCGGATACAGGCTAAAATAATAACAATAACTTCTCGGTTGCTCTTATGGAGATTTCTTTATGTGTTGAATTGGGTCTTGCAAACTAACGGGCATTGTCACTGGGATATGTTATCCCAGTTCTTTGTATTCTTAGCATTTGTAATGCGTTCTTTAAGGCAAAATAATTTATCCATCGGATTTTAAAATCCTCATAATACAATAGGTAGGATCACAGATCCCATCAACCAGCGCCATTCTTTGCTCATTGAATAATGAGGACATCCGGAAGGACAAGGGTTATTATTCTTTTGTTTCATTCGGTTTTAATGTATGGAGTACCACATCACTTGTCTTGAGATATCCAATATTTATAATTGAATCATTTCTTTGGATTGTGTTTTCAATGCCAAAATAGACATATCTGGGAATTTTATTTTCAGATTTGAGTGATTTTGAAATTGTATTATCCACAATACTGCCAAATTTGAATGCCTTATCGTTTTCTTTATTCATAAAATATTCGGTTGTGTCTAGAGTAACAATCTCGAAGGTTTTTGATGTATTGTTTGTTATCTTTACAAGAATAAATTCAATGCTATTATTTTTTTCTTTTCCATTGACAAAATCACTCAATGCATCTCTGTTTGATAGTATGTTATAGGCATTCCCTATATTACATTCTTTCCTGTAATGTCCTTCTGGACTAACTATTATATGAGCAGGAATTCCAGATAGTTCAAATAACTCTCTTGTTTTTGCTTCATTTTTTGATATCAATTGAATTCCCTTTGGAATATTTTTTTCTAAATAATATCGCCATTGTTTTTCACCATCAAGTGCTATGTCAATAAAAACAATGTTTGCACTGTCTTTAAAGTCATTCTTTAATTTTTCCAATTCTTGTTTTTCTTGCAAGCAGGGTTTACACCATGTGGCCCAAAAGGATACATAAACTGTTTTGTTTTTGAGACTTTGAAGGTGAAAATCGTTATTATTGATATCCTTAAATGCATGTTCCGGAAGTACATTTGCTTTATTTTTTGAAAAATCCCATAACACTGTCGCATTTTGCGGCTCACCATTATAATTGAGTACTATCTGTTTGGTTTTTCTGATAATTAATGGTTGCGACAAAAGAAAATAAACAAACAAAGGAAGCATAAAGCTTAATGAAATTAAACGATATTTCTTCTTAAACTCCTTTCTTGTTACGAATAAACTAATGGTTGCAAATAGAACGACAAAAATGAAAAATGGGAAATATATA
>DATFAW010000319.1:0-5411 GCA_035254165.1 Paludibacter sp. | reverse complement strand
TAGTATCGAACCTGTCTATTCTTTTCCAATTCCCGAAAAAACAATCTTTGCCAACCAAACCATTTCGCTTGAGCGCTATGATATGCGTGAGCGGTTTGATCGTGAGCAAATCATTATCGCATACAATCATTCGTTGAGTTTTATGATTATCAAACGTGCAAACCGGTATTTCCCGATTATTGAACCTATTCTGAAAGAAAATGGCATTCCCGATGATTTCAAGTACCTGGCAGTGATTGAGAGTAATCTGGAACCACGAGCTGTTTCACCGGCACAGGCTGCCGGTCTTTGGCAGTTGCTACCCAAAACAGCCCAACAGTTTGGACTGGAAGTGAACGATGAAGTTGATGAGCGTTATCATGTTGAAAAATCGACCATGGCTGCCTGCAAGTATTTTAAAAGTGCATTCAACAAATATAAAAACTGGACAACCGTAGCTGCTTCGTACAACGCAGGAATGGGCAGAATATCAACCGAAAAAGAAAATCAGCAAGTTAGTGATTCGTTCGACATGCTATTAACATCCGAAACCAGCCGGTATGTTTTCAGGATTTTAGCCATGAAGCAATTTCTCGAAAACCCCAAGGCATTTGGCTACATCATTGAACGTAACCAGTTTTATCAAACCATTGACACTAAAAATGTAATTGTAAAAGGACCGGTAGCCGACTGGACAGTTTGGGCTGCAAAAAATGGAATCAGCTATTCTCAACTCAAAGATTTCAATATGTGGCTTCGCGACAGAAAACTTACAAATCTGAAGGGGAAAGACTACATCATACAAGTTCCTGATAAAGAAGACCTAAAATTCAATGTAAACAAAATAAAAATACACAACCCGCTTTGGGCGACATTTTAATTCAATTTTAAAACAACAAATACCCAAATTAAGCGTTTTATTTACGAAACATTTAATTCCACATCAAAAAATTATGAATATGAAAAAAATTATTCTTGTAGCAACATTGCTGCTTTCTGTTACATTTACCTATGCACAATTCAATTTTGGGATTAAAGCAGGTTATAACTCTTCGCTTAGTATGAACAATTTAGGTTCAGTAACTTCAGGCAGTTACAACCTAAACTCCGTCAATTCTGAATTTTCGAATGGTTTCCAGGCTGGCGTTTTTGCACGATTCGGCTTCAACAAACTGTACTTTCAACCAGAGTTTCTTTATAACATGGGAAAGAAAACTGATAAAATATCACTTCAAGGCAATTCCAATAGCAGCGTACAAACCACTTTCAATAAAAATGTAACTGTTAGTACACTTGATGTACCATTGCTTCTTGGATATAAATTGCTGGATTTAAAACTGGTCAACCTTCGTGCATTTGCCGGTCCTAAACTGCGTTTCAATGCAGGTTCTTCGCTCGATTATAGTAATCTGAGTACAGGTGGCAGTGTTACTCAAGATCAATTAACCAAAGATATCAAAGCTGCACAATTAGGATTAGAAGCCGGCGTAGGCGTTGATGTTTTGATGTTTACGTTGGATGCCCGCTTCAATGTGATTAAAGACATGTATCAAACTAAACTAAACAGTACTACTATTGATAATATCAGAGCAAATACCTTTGTTATTTCATTAGGTTGGAAGTTCTTTTAAATACTAAGTTATTCTTATCGTAACGCCTGTTTTTCTAATTGAGAAACAGGCGTTTTTTATCCCACTAACGACTAACTATTACCAACTAATAAGCTGTTCACACTTATCACTAATTTTTGTATCTTTGCATCCCGAACAAAATAACGATCAATTTATGAACCTAGAAACAATTCTTGGAACCGTAGTGGCTGATGCCGTAAAAACACTTTACGGCTTGGAAACCGAGCTCAATCAGATACAACTTCAAAAAACAAAAAAAGAATTTGAAGGCGACCTAACGGTTGTGATTTTCCCATTCGTAAAAGCAGCACGCAAATCGCCCGAACAAACCGGACAAGAAATAGGAGAATATCTTCTGCAAAACAACCCTGTAGTTTCAAAATATAATGTTATCAAAGGCTTTCTGAATCTGAGCATCAACAAAAGTTACTGGCTCGAGACCTTGAATGCAATTCATGCAGACACAACTTTCGGAACAAAAGCTGCAACGGAAGATGCCGAATTAATGATGATTGAATACTCATCACCAAACACCAACAAACCGCTCCATCTGGGACACATCCGCAATAACTTACTCGGTCACAGTATTGCCGAAATTCAAAAAGCAAACGGTTGGAAAGTAGTGAAAACTAATATTGTAAACGATCGTGGCATCCACATCTGCAAATCCATGCTTGCCTGGAAACTTTTTGGAAATGGCGAAACACCTGACAGCTCCGGCTTGAAAGGCGACCATTTAGTTGGGAAATACTATGTTATCTTTGACAAACATTTCAAGGCTGAAATCAAAGAACTCATTGAAAAAGGCATGACCGAAGAGGAAGCTAAAAAATCGGCTCCGCTTATTCTGGAAGCACAAAAAATGCTTCTCGCCTGGGAAAATAACGACCCTGAAGTGCGTCATTTATGGGAAACCATGAACGATTGGGTTTATGCCGGATTTGATAAAACATACAAACAAATGGGCGTCAGTTTCGATAAAATCTATTACGAATCGGAAACTTACCTCGAAGGAAAAGATAAAGTAGAAGAAGGATTAGCCAGCGGGGCCTTTTACCGCCGTGAAGATGGCTCGGTTTGGGCTGACCTGACTGGAGATGGCTTGGATGAAAAACTATTACTTCGTGCCGATGGAACTTCGGTATACATGACGCAGGACATTGGCACAGCCAAGCTACGTTACGACGATTATCCAATCAATAAAATGGTCTACGTGGTTGGTAACGAACAGAACTACCATTTTCAGGTACTTTCTATCTTACTCGACAAATTAGGATTTGAGTGGGGAAAAAGTTTGGTTCATTTCTCGTATGGTATGGTGGAACTTCCCGAAGGCAAAATGAAAAGCCGCGAAGGAACCGTTGTAGATGCTGACGACTTGATGGAAGAAATGATTGAAACAGCTCGCGAAACGTCACAAGAACTAGGAAAGTTGGATAACTGTACCGCGGAAGAAATCGAAACTATCGTTCGCATGGTTGGCTTGGGCTCACTCAAATACTTTATTTTGAAAGTAGATCCACGCAAAAACATGACCTTTAATCCAAAAGAATCGATTGACTTCAATGGAAATACCGGTCCGTTTATTCAATATACCCATGCCCGTATTAAATCAGTATTGCGTAAAGCCACAGAACAAGACCTGGAATTCAGCTCATTAAATGATACTCAACTTGAGATTTCTGAGAAAGAAAGCTATCTTATCCAGTTACTCACCGAATTTCCTACAGTCGTTCGCCAAGCAGGCGAAGAATTTAGCCCTGCCCTGATTGCCAATTATATTTATGACTTAGTGAAAGAATACAATCAATTCTATCACGATTTCACCATCTTGAAAGAAGAAAATACTAATCTAAAGCAGTTCAGACTTGTTCTTTCCGAATCGATTGCTTCTGTTATTAAAACAGGAATGGGATTATTAGGAATCGATGTTCCGGAACGAATGTAATCGATTGACAGTTGACCGTTAATCATTATAAAGAAAAACGATTATGAAAAAAGCCAACCTATTTCTATTTATTTGTCTCGTTGCACTCATTGTAACTGCCTGTTCAACAGGTAGCACTTCGTACAAGCATGGGGATTATTATAAAGCTTGCCTCGAAGCGATTGAGCGGTTACGCTCCAGCCCCAAAAACAGCAAGTCGCAATCGGTACTTGTAAGCGCTTATCCTTTAGCAAAGAAAACAGCTCTGCGGGAAATCGACAATGCTCTTTTAGCAAACCAGCCGGATAAATATGACATATTGGTTTTCCAATACGAAAGACTAAATCAGTTGGCCAATCAGATTTATAACTGCCCGAAAGCATATGAGCTCATTCCACAACCCAGCGAATATATCACCGAGCTGAGTAAAGCAAAACAGATGGCTGCCGATCAGGCATATGATTTAGGTATAAAAGCATTGAATGCAGGAACATTGGATCAAGCCAGAGTGGCATATCAGTACTTTCAAAACGCCAACAGGTATGTACCGGGCTATAAAGATGCATTGAACAAAATGAGCGATGCACGCTATTACGCTACGCTTCGGGTGATCGTTCAAAAGCCGTATACTAACGCAAGTTTTCAATATTCGGCCGATTTCTTTTACAACAATCTGCTTGCTGAAATCCGTCAAAATGCGCAAAACCGTTTTGTCCGGTATTACACGCCGGAAGAAGCCCGCAAGGAAAACATGAGGAATCCTCACGAGTACATTGTGTTGAATTTTGAAGATTTTTCGATAGGAAATGTGCGCGAATCGACCAATACTACAGATCAGAAACGCGACAGTGTCATCGTTGGAACAGTCAAGATTGACGGAAAAACATACAATTCATATAACACCGTAAAAGCAAGACTCACCGTTTTCCGACGCGAAATTAGCTCGGGTGGAGTTTTAAGTTTGCGCATTATAGATGCTCAAAGCAACAAAGAGATTCAACGTCAGAACTTCACCGGAACTTACGTTTGGCATACAACTTGGGCTAATTTTAAAGGTGATGACAGAGCATTGGATAATGAACAGAAAAAAATGTGTAATCGGGAACCACAGATTCCACCTTCTGAGCAAGACCTATTCATCGAATTCACCAGACCTATTTATTCACAAGTAGTTTCATATATCCGTTCAGCACATAGCAGATACTGATTAGGGATAAAGTAGAAAATAAAACAAAGCGTCCAACGAATTTAGTTCGTTGGACGCTTTAGTTATTTGTGCAGTTCGGGTTAGAAATCACTCTTCATCAACCACATCAACTGTCGATTCTATTTCAAAAACAGAAAGTTGACGACGGAAAATTTCATCTAACGAAATCTGGAAAGTTTCGGTATGAGCAATACCCGGAATTAAAGTCAAGTGTTCCAAAATGATCTGCAACAAATGACGGTTATCCTTTGCGTATATCTTCACAAACATTGAATATTTTCCTGTAGCATAGTGACATTCAACCACCTCTGGTATTTTTTTCAACTCTTCAACCACCGCATTAAACATTTTAATATCACTCAACGTGATTCCAATGTACGCACATGTTTGAAAACCAACCTTATATGTATCTACAACAAATTCAGATCCTTTGATAATACCTGTATTACGAAGTTTTTGAATGCGTTGATGTATTGCAGCTCCTGAAACATTGCATTCGCGGGCAACCTCCAAGAATGGAATACGGGCATCTTGCGAAATAAGCTGAAGAATCTTTTTGTCTAACCTGTCTATTTGATGTTGTGCCATGATATTTATTTTTTCTTCAATATTAATCGTTTAGTTGTAATTATATCTATTTTTTTGCAAATGTATTTAATATTTTTGT
>DATFAW010000318.1:0-17665 GCA_035254165.1 Paludibacter sp. | reverse complement strand
GTATTTGTACAAAATAATCAGAACCCCGAATGGGGTTCAATATCACACATTTATATATTGAACCCCATTCGGGGTTCGCATTCATGTTCTGTCTTTTCCACCCCGATGTGTCGGGGCGGTTATTCACATTCAAGTCCTTCGGACTTGTAAAATAGTGAGATTCAAAAGAATCTTATATCGAACTCACGTTAAATCAATGTTACTTCTTCAAATAATCTGCAGTAGTATAGATGGCTTTGACCTTAATGTTCGAATTGGCGCTGATGACAAATTCACTCAGGCCGATATGCGATTTGTTTCTTGGGTTCCAGTCGTAGGTGTAACCAAGTTCGGTCCATGGATATTGCTGGTATAAGTCGCACTGGTAGTAGCGGTCAATGCGGCTACTGTTTATCCAGTTTATATGGGCAGCATCGGTATTGGCCGGAAAGCAAATCTCACAACGTTTATCGCTCACTTCTTTGTCGGGGCAGGGGCGGAACAAATCGGCGGGACGAACCCAAAACTCTACAAAATAACTATAGGTGGCATTGGGTGGCAATCCGAGGAGTTGCACCAGCCGGCGGTTTATATCGGTTGTTTTTTCTTTTCTCATCCGTTCTGCCAGTTCAGGGGCGGTAGTTACCCATATCGGATAATTGCCGGTGTTATAATAGGTAGAATCGATGTATTTCTGGTAATAGCTCACATTCTGTTTCCAGGTAACTACCAGGATGTAATCTTCACCGTCGATGGTGCTCCACACCAACTTCCGGTTCTGTTTGTTGATCGGTACCAGGTTATTGTCCACCTTCCTTGCTTCGGGGTACATGGCCGACTGAATGGCGTTCCGGTAAAGAATAGAATCGTTAGCTTTGTTCTGTCCGGATAAAGGTGAAATCAGAGCTGCTGCAAGCAGCACGAGTAAAAAACGGGTTGTTTTGTTTTTCATGATATTGTTTTAAAGTTATAGCCTGTGCCACCATAAGGGGTTTCGTAGTTTTTTAATGAAGCCGTCTTGGCTTTTTTTTTTTGAAAAAATGATTTTGATTCAGATTTTCAATGATGTTGCTCTTATGGAGATTTTTTCATGTCTTGAATCAGGTCTCGCGAGTTCCAACTCGCGGCATTTAGGTAATATTGCGAGTCGGAACTCGCAAGACCCGATTAGTATTCACGCAAAGCTCCGTCGGAGCGATATTATAAAAAGTCAAGACGAAATCAATCCTTATTTCCCATTTCCAAACCGGGAAGTATCCACATTTTCCACCTCTTTCTTTTTATATCCGCTGAAGCTGTATTTAAAGGTCAAAGAGATTAAGCGGGAATCGTAAAAAACCGCCATGTTATTTTGTTGTTCACCCATATTTATATGCGTTTTCGGACTTTGGCTATTCAAGATGTCTTCAGCTTTCAGTGTCAGCCTGGCTTTATCGCCCGCAAACTTCCATATTAAAGCGCTGCTAAGGTTGGCGGTGGGGTCGATATTATAAATTCCCTGAATAGCTGAGGAATTATAGCTGGCATCAATTGAGAAAAGCCAGTTTTTTTTCTTTGTCAGAAAAACAGTATTGTCAAGTGATAGCTGTCCGAAAAGCTTTTTTCGATCAAACTGAATGTCATAGAGTGTGCCTTTGTCATGAAAAAGTATTCCGGTGCCTGTTAGTTTTGATTCAAACAGATCGCTTACTTTAAACGGAATATCAGCCGATAACCCGGACATATTCCGGTAGTCCATATTAATCGTTGTGTAATTCAGACTTAATGATGTTTTATTCTGATAAGGCATTTGTTGAATATTGCCAGATTCGTGATTGAAGAAAGCCCCGAATACATACTTTTTCAGAAAAATATAATTCAGACTGGTGGAATAAGTCCGTTCCGGCAATAAGTTTGGATTACCCTGCGAGTAGCTGTATGCGTTTATATAATAATGGCTGGGTGATGTTTGCCAATAAGTGGGGTATACTTTATCACTCGAGAACGACAATTGGAATGTGTTGTTCTCGTTGCGGTTATATGATAAAGTCATGTTGGGGAAAAAATCCAGCCTGCTCCACAACGTTCTGTGGCGTTGCAATGAATCTACCGTTGCTTTGTAGTATTGGAGGGATAGTGAAGCCTGCAACGAAAGTTTTTCGCCAAGCTGCTTGGTAAAGCCCACAAATGTTCCTGCACTTTGTTCTTTCTGTGTTTGGTCGAAGGTGGCGGTATTATCCGGCAGGTTATCGATGTTGGTAAACGATTTATTATCTGTTTTCGATAACGATCCGCTTATTCCGTAGTTAAGTTCCCAGTCGTGCGCCAAATGACTGGTCATGTTGGCATACACATTTCCTCTTTGTACATGTTGCGACGAGTTGCTGTTGATAGTCTCTTTCGTTTGCAACGTAGACGAATTAAGGAACTCCTGGTTGGTATGATCATTATATAACACGTAATCGCCTCCCAGGCTCAACCCTTTGGCTGTTACATAATCAAGCCGGAAACTGTGGAGCGAAGTAGGACCGGCAATATGATTATTGGTTGATACAGTGTCAACATTTACAAAAGAGGTAAGGGATGATCTTTTGGAATTGACCTGGTCAAAAGATCCTGTGTAGGTAAACGTAAGATGACTTTTGGTTGCTGTTTCGTATTCCAACACGCCCCGCACATTGTGCGTAGTGCTAACTGTTTTGCCCGTGTTTGCCTGATTTACCGTATAGGTTTGATTATTGAATGTGGGAAAAGCCTGCATATTTTCTTTTCTTCGCGCATTATCATGTTCCAACGAATACGAAAAATCACTGGAGAACCGGCCGCTGCTATAGCTCAGGTTGACCCGTCCCGAAGGCGAAAAATAATAGGCTTGTTTTCCGGTAAGCGACACTTCGCCTTTCAGCACATCTTTCAGCGATTTGTCTTCTTCCATGATGATGTTGATTGCCGCTCCGCGCACACCATATTGAGGTGGCGTGCTGTACATGACTTCAACTTTCTTGACTTTCCCGGCCGATGTGGATTTAAGCATATTGATAACCTGATCGAGCGTCATGGAGCTCAACCGGTTGTTGATAAGTATATTGGTTTTTGTTGTTCCTACGATGGCCACCTGATCGCCGGTCATAGATATACCCGGAAGTTCTTTCAGTACGTCGAAGGCATTGTCGACCGGTTTGTATTTAATCAGATTGGGAATGTTATATTGCAACCGGCCACCGACTACCTTGAATATCGGGCGTTGGGCTTTTACGAAAATATCGGGTAGTTTAAGCGTGGTACTGTCGTTTAGTTTAAACAGACTTTTGTCGGCAGTGTTTTGCGCTGATAGCGAAAGCTGAAGTAGCACAATAGGGATAATCGTCAGAAAAGAAATTTTATTCATAAACAAGTTAATATAATAGGGTTGTAATTATTACTGGAAAAAGATCGCTACGAAAGATAAATATGATAGTTAGGGCGATCTGTCATTTTTATTGACTTTCGGCTTTGTTTATAGCAAAACGTAGTGAATTGCTATTGAAATCTTATATGTTTTATTATTTTTACAAAAATAGTTGATGTTTTTTGTATTAACAAGAAATTGTTTAAATATTTTCATTGAAATTTTATGATATCGTCAAAGTGCGGCTTAAAGTTGTGCTCCGCATTGATTAAAGTAAATGAAAGTGGGTTTCGCGATTTGGAAATCGCGAGAATTGCTATTTAGGGTCTGCTGAAAAAGCAGTATGACTCCGGTATACAACAATATACAGTAACATTTTTTATGTGAGGTGTAAGGTTTTTGAGTTTATTAGCCAGTTTTCTTAGCACTACGTTTTATACCTACAAATACAAATGTCCTGAAAGGACTAAATGTGAATAACCGCCGGTAAAACCGGCGGATAAAAGAATGCACACGTGATATAGCCCTGAAAGGGTTTAATAACAGCATATTAAGATGTCATTCAGTCCGCCAGTTGGCGGAGCTGGGATTCGTGATTCTTCAACATCCCCTAGTATCGCTACGCTCACTAGGGGTTATTCACATTTAGCCACTCCGTGGCATAGAATAGTTTTTCAGCAGACCCTATTTAACCGCGATTTGGATATCGCGAAACCCGACTTAAATGGAATAATTCTATTTATTAGGACGCTTTGCAGATAATCATTTAAATAAAAAAGGGAAAAACCGCTTAGTTCTTCCCTTTTTTATGCTGATAACTGTTTTTAAAATTGTGTTCAAATTGACAATGTGCCCAATCGAACTTTTCAATACCGAAACAGAGCAGTCTGTTATATGATTCTTTTTATTGTTTCATTATCAGTATCTGATTTTGAATCAGAAAAATCGCAAGTACATAGTTCATAACATAACTTCAACCAAACCAACACACATGGCAAAGCTTTCAGGGCATATGGTTTCATAAATAGTTTCCGGATGATATGTGGAAAAATATCTGTGGGCGACAGGCTCGTAAACACAAATACAAATATAAGAAGAGCTGTATCCCATTTACTTCGTTTCCATGGTGCGGCCGTGTACCAAATAGCTACCCCAATCAATGCGGTAATGTAGCCGCTGGATTCGCTTCCCGTACTAAATAGAACCACAAACAACAGGGCTGAGGCCAAAATAAAATACCGGAATGCAAGATGCGCATATTGCTTAAAGCGTAAATAAGGAAGCGCAAATAATAAAATACCGGGACCAATAAGCCAGAGATCCGAATAAGTTGCTATGCCGGATATTTTTCGGACCATACCCAATAACGAGATGTTCTGGAGGGGCGAAAACATATTTGTGTCATTCTTTTCCGAAAGAACCCTTAACCAGTCTCCATATTGTCCTATTACATAACTGGGTGATGAAATCAGCATAGGTAGAACAAAAAATACAACAGACCACCCGGCTAGACTAATTATAAATTTAGTTTTGTGTTTTGAAAAAAAGAAAAATGCGAGCCCAGCAATACTATAGAGCTTTACAAACGTTCCGAGCATGATAAAAAAAGCAGCCCAGACATCTTTTTCTTTTTCTATAAAAAGAAACGAAAATAATAAGCACGCAGCAATAGCAATATTGAATTGTTGCAGATACAAAGCTGTAAGCAGCTCATTGGCACAAAACCAATAAATGAAAAGGGTGTTAGCGCGTGGAAGGTTTCTGATGGCAAAATAAAGCAATGCGCTTAACCCGATTAACCAGAGCAACATCCCCAGCCAGACGGGTGGCAAAGCAAAAGCTGCAACGATAGTACTAAAAAAAACGCCGTAATGATTAACATCGTCATACTCTGCTGGGTACGGAGTATAAAGAGGTAGTTTATGAATGGTGTGCCAAAATACCTGGCGGAAAATCAGAAAATTGTTAGGAGACTTGGTCATCGCGGCTACCGGAAGAATTAGCAACCACAAATAGCGCAGAGTTTTTGAACTATTTAAAACAGGAAGAGCAATTTTTTTCTTTAGAGTTATAAAAGTATTTATCATAAACAATGTTGACCAGGCTTTGAAGTTTACTTACTGACATTAATTTTGTTTTTTGCCCATTCTATAAACGGGCAAAATAAATAAGGCGAACGATTTTTGGTTTCATAAAAAATACGATCCGGATATTCTCCAAGTTATTTATGGAGACAATAAATACACTCCACCTATGAAATAATCCGACTACCACTGAGGTCGGATAGCCTTGCATTTTGTCACAAAATATCAAGGCGCTTACAAATCCAGAAATCAGACTTGGTGATTAAATGGTTCTGTTTTATTGATAGTAATCATGAACTTTCAATTTTGTCTGAATTAAGAGCGGCAAAATTACATATTTATTCTCACACTGTCAATTGTCAGGTTGACTTTTCGGATAATGGACTAGCTCTCAAAATAAACCGCTCCCGGCTTAACTGCCGGAAACGGTTTCGGGAAAAATTCTAATAAATGATGGTTCTATCCCCAATGCTGTCGGCACTGCTTCCACTTTCGGAGTTTTGCCGGCAGCTTTGTGTTTATTACCTGTTTTAGTCTGGAGGCAATCTGGCTGACTATTTGTTTACTCGGTTTAAGTCAGGGGATGTACTGTTTAAGGAATATCGCATCTGAATTGTGTCTAAGGATGCCTCAGATTAAGAAATGGTGCATTCGTGTTTTAACTGTCCAACGAAAAATAGGATAGGAGAGTGTCCATTAAGTTGTGGTAACATACCTGATGCATGCCGGTTTCAGGCTTTTTGCTACTTTTGCACACAAAACAACCGCCATTTGAATTATTTAGCGCATATATATTTATCGGGAACTGATTCCCAGATGAAAATTGGAAATTTTATTGGAGATTTTGTAAAAGGAAGCCAATTGGACGTACATCCGCCCCGCATCCGCAAAGGAATTGTGTTGCACCGGAAAATTGATTCGTTTACCGATTCGCACCATCTGGTTCGCGAAACGGTTGTGCTGCTTCGTCCGGCTTTTGGCCGTTATTCGGCCATAATTGCCGATATGTACTTTGATTATTTTCTGGCTGCCAACTTTTCGGATTATTCGGGTAAGCGCTTGAACACTTTTTCCTTCCGGTTTTATTTAGACCTCCTGATATATTACCGGCACCTGCCAACCCGCGTGAAGCATTTTGTCTTTCATTTTATAAGTACCAACCGGCTCTATCAGTATTCAACCCTGGACGGATTGAAGTCCTCGCTCGAAATAATGTCGAACCACAAAGTTCCGGCCATTAACCCCGATAAAACGATCGATTTTTTAATTCAAAATCATGATGAACTGGAGAAGCGGTTTCATCTGTTTTTTCCTGATTTAGTTCAATTTGTGAAAAATGAGATTGTTTAGCCCAATCTGATATTTGCTTGTCGGGCGGGTTTGATAATAAGGCTAATTTTTGTACCTTTGTGCTCTCAAAAAGACCCCTGACCCCTGAAGGGGAATCTTTATTGAGGATATCATAATGCTGATAAATTTGTATATATTGTTCCCCTGAAGGGGTTAGGGGTAATTAAATATTTTATATTCATATGTTTGAATCTCTTAGTGAAAGACTGGAACGGTCGTTTAAAATACTGAAAGGGGAAGGTAAGATTTCCGAAATTAATGTGGCCGAAACCCTCAAAGATGTGCGTAAAGCCTTGTTGGATGCCGACGTTAACTTCAAAATTGCCAAAACATTTACCGATACAGTTAAAGAAAAAGCCATTGGTCAGAATGTGCTTACGTCGCTGAAGCCAAACCAATTGATGGTGAAAATCGTTCACGACGAATTAGCCCAGCTGATGGGTGGTGCCAGTGTGGACATTAACCTGAAAGGCTCGCCAACCGTGATCCTGATGTCGGGTTTGCAAGGTTCGGGTAAAACTACCTTCTCCGGTAAGCTGGCTAACCTGTTGAAGACAAAACGTAGCAAAAATCCGCTTTTGGTGGCTTGCGACGTGTACCGTCCGGCTGCTATCGAGCAGTTGAAAGTGCTTGGCGAACAACTTGGTGTACCTGTTTATTCAGATTTAGAAAGCAAAAGCCCGGTGGCAATTGCCGAAGCGGCTATAAAATATGCCAAACTGCATGGCAACGATGTAGTTATTGTGGATACTGCCGGACGCTTGGCGGTGGATGAAATGATGATGAACGAGATTGCTGCCATCAAAAAAGCAATTAATCCTCAGGAAATCCTGTTTGTAGTGGATTCCATGACTGGACAAGATGCTGTGAATACGGCTAAAGAATTCAACGATCGACTTGATTTCGATGGTGTGATTCTGACTAAACTCGATGGTGATACCCGTGGTGGTGCGGCTCTTTCGATTCGTTCAGTGGTTAATAAACCGATCAAATTTGTCGGAACAGGCGAAAAAATGGATGCGCTCGACGTATTTTATCCTGAACGTATGGCCGACCGTATTTTGGGAATGGGTGATATCGTTTCGTTGGTGGAACGTGCCCAGGAACAATATGACGAAGAAGATGCCCGTCGTCTGCAAAAGCGTATTGCCAAAAACCAATTTGACTTCAATGATTTTATTTCTCAGATTCAGCAAATCAAGAAGATGGGTAATATAAAAGACCTGGCTGCTATGATTCCGGGAATGGGCAAAGCGTTGAAAGATGTGGAAGTTGGTGATGATGCTTTCAAAGGTATCGAAGCTATTATTCATTCAATGACTCCGGTAGAACGCGAAAATCCGTCTCTGTTGAACGGAAGCCGCAAACAACGCATTGCTAAAGGTAGCGGAACAACCATTGTTGATGTAAACCGTTTGCTGAAACAATTTGACCAAACCAGCAAAATGATGAAAATGGCCACCATGAGCCAGGGTAAACTGAAAATGGGAAAACATAGATAGGTGACCCCTCAATCCCCTAAAGGGGACTTTAAGAGTGGCGCTGATAGAATTCTCCCATTATAATTTATAAATAATAATGTTTCAAACTACCAAAGCCCCCCTTTAGGGGTTGGGGGTAATCTAATGACAATATGTATCAAATAATCGATGGTAAAGCCATTTCAGAACAGGTAAAAGCAGAAATTGCTGAAGAAGTAAAACAAATGGTTGACTCTGGTAAAAGGGCTCCGCATTTGGCTGTAATTATTGTTGGCCACGATGGCGGTAGCGAAACGTATGTGGCGCACAAAGTAAAATCGTGCGAACAAGTTGGCTTTACCTCTACTAAAATTACATTTGAAGATGATGTAACCGAAGCTGAATTGCTTGCCAAAATCGATGAGTTGAACAAAGACAACGGGTTGGATGGATTTATCGTCCAGTTGCCATTGCCAAAGCATATCTCTGAACAAAAAGTAATCGAAGCTATCGACTATCGCAAAGATGTTGACGGCTTTCATCCGGTAAATGTCGGACGTTTGTCTATCGGTTTACCTTGTTATGTTTGTGCTACTCCTTCGGGAATCATGGAATTGATTAAACGATATGAAATTCCTACTGCCGGGAAAAACTGTGTGGTAATCGGACGTAGTAATATCGTTGGAAAACCGGTTGCTTCGCTAATGATGCAAAAAGGCTATCCGGGCGATGCAACGGTGACTGTTTGCCACAGCCGCACTAAAAACCTGAAAGAAATTTGCCTGCAAGCCGATATCATTATTGCTGCATTGGGAATGCCTGAATTCCTGACTGCCGATATGGTGAAAACCGGTGCTGCGGTAATCGACGTGGGAACAACCCGTGTTCCTTCTGATAAAACAAAAAGCGGTTTCCGCTTAAGCGGCGATGTAAAATTCGACGAAGTAGCTCCAAAGTGTTCATTTATAACCCCGGTTCCCGGTGGTGTTGGTCCAATGACTATTGTTTCGTTGTTGAAAAACACCTTGTTGGCTGCAAAAGGGGAAATTTATTAAGATGACCCCTAACCCCTAAAGGGGAACCAGGTTGCTTTAGTGTCTAAAGATAATTTCAAGAAACAAGATACAACAATCAATACTAACTAAATTCCCCTTTAGGGGCTAGGGGTCATGAGTCTATTCTACGTTCCAAATCTTGCTGCCGCCCATGTTCTTCCTGAGGAAGAATCGCAACATGCTGTCAAAGTCTTGCGCTTGCAAGCGGGCGATGCTATTACGGTAGTGGATGGAGTAGGAGGGTTTTACAATGCCCGGATCACTAATCCGCACCATAAGCATTGTGCATTTGAAGTAATCGAAGCCCTGTTGGAATTCGGTAAGCGTGATTATAAGCTTCATATTGCCATTGCACCTACCAAAAATATTGAGCGGCTGGAATGGTTTATCGAGAAAGCCACCGAAATAGGGATCGATGAAATTACCCCGATAATTTGCCGTTTCTCCGAAAGGAAAATTGTGAAAGAAGAACGGTTGGAAAAAATCATTGTCTCGGCCGCCAAACAATCCCTGAAAGCTTACTTTCCCAAGCTAAACTCGCTTTGTACGTTTGATGAATTGATGAAAAATCATCAAGCTTCGCAAAAGTTTATTGCGCATTGCTACGAAGAAGATAAGAAGTTGTTGCAAAACGAGATTCAGAAATCGTCGGATGTGTTGATTCTGATTGGACCGGAAGGTGATTTCAGTAAAGAAGAAGTTCAAAAAGCCATTTCCCTGGGTTTTATTCCGGTTTCATTGGGCAATAGCCGTTTGCGTACAGAAACCGCCGGTGTGGTGGCCTGCCATACTGCTGCAATCGTAAATCAGTTCTAAGCTTGTTCTTCAATTAATATCGCGACTGAGGGGAGTAAATATCGCGAAGCAAATAACGCCAAAGGCAAATATCTATCATCGGGTAAACACCAACTTATTTTCTGTCGATAATTGTGGGCTAAACCAATATCCTTCGGCATTAAATCCTTTCAAATCCTCCACGTTTTCAATCCGGTTCTCAATCACATACCGCACCATCATTCCCCGCGCTTTTTTGATATACATCACTATTGCTTTGTATTCGTCGTTTTTGTATTGAAGGAAATCAAAGTCAATCACTTCTGCTTGTAATAATTTTCGGTTGATGGATTTCATGTATTCCCCGGAAGCAAGGTTCAGCAATACTTTCGGACTGCCGGATGTTTTAATCGCGTCGTTCAAAGCTTCGGTAATTTTATTTCCCCAGAATGCATACAGGTTGTTTCCGGCATCTGTTTTTAAACGTGTGCTGACATCCAAACGGTAAGGCTGGATTAAATCAAACGGACGAAGAACTCCATATAGACCAGATAGAATACGCAGATGCGATTGCAGGTAGGTTAACTGGTCGGGCAACAATGTTTTCGCATCCAATCCATGAAATACCTCCCCGTTGAATACAAACACTGCTTGTTTGGCATTTTTAGTTGTGAATGGTTGTTGCCAGTTGAAATGCCTGTCTACATTTAGCTGGGCCAGGTTGTTGTTTATTTCAAGAAGTTTAGCTAGGTCAGCCAAAGATAATTCCCTTATTTTGTCGATAAGGATTTTTGCTGCATCCATAAATTGAGGCTGTGTGTATTCGCTGACAATCTGTTGCGGCTCGAAGTTTTGTATTTTGGCGGGAGAAAGGAGAAGGAGCATAAAGATTTTATTTAATCACCAAAGCTACGCATTTCAACTCAAATATCCAATGGCTTGCTGTCGTTTGCAAAAAAAAACGGACTTGCCAGTCGGCAAATCCGTTCATTAAGCTTCCCCTCTCCTCTGGGTTAGGGGTGAGGTTTATTTTTCTTGTTCCAGCAATAATGTTCTGGTTGGTTGGTCGCATACTTCGGTTGGACCGTAGTATTGGATTGGTCCCGGATAAATGTAGCTTGATTTTTCGTCAGCCCATTCTTCGCGGTGTCTTGCGAAGTATTTAAATGGAGCGCCATCTAAAAGAACCAATGCTTTTTGAATTACCGGTTTCATTTTTCCGTGACGTTTTTCCATATTCATCATCATTGTAATTGGCACACCGCCTGCAATCCATTCTGCCGCCGGAGCTGTCAGGTTGCGAACGGAAGACATGTAGCCGGTTTTACCTTCCGATATAAGTATAGAAGCAGTATATCCCAATGAATAAGTATAATCAGCATCGAAATTTGAAGGAATTGCACAACGTCCTTCGTAACCGAAGAAGTGGTTGATGGCAGAGAATTTTCCTTTGTAAGTACCTTCAGCTTTCAATTGAGCTAAACGTTTTGCTACCATTTCGATCAATAGTTTTTCTGTTTCAATAAGTGAAACCTGAACATTACCGTGTGGGTCGCGATCTAAAGTCAATTGTTTTGCAATTCCTTTAGGCAAGCTGCGGTAAACATCTGCACTGACTGGTGACAACATTCCTTTTACATACTGACGTTTTTCTTCGTCTGTATTCATTGCATTGAAATCTTCGTTGTGAGCCAATAGATCGTTTAATTCGGCAATCAGCGTTTTCATTGCTGGAATAAACTCGATAAGGCCTTCAGGGATCAAAATTGTTCCGAAATTTAAGCCATGGCTTGCGCGGAGTACAATTACCTTTACAATATCGTTTACAACATCGTTCAGCGTTTGATTTTTAGCTTCTACTTCTTCGGATACGATACAAATGTTTGGTTGGCTTTGTAAAGCGCATTCCAATGTAATATGCGAAGCCGAACGACCCATTAATCGGATAAAGTGCCAGTATTTTTTAGCCGAGTTAGCATCACGTTGGATGTTACCGATCAATTCTGAGTAAACTTTACAAGCGGTGTCAAAACCAAATGAAGTTTCAATCATTTCGTTTTTCAAGTCACCGTCAATTGTTTTTGGACAACCGATAACCTGAATTCCGGTATTTTTCTGAGAATAGTATTCAGCTAAAACACAGGCATTCGTGTTTGAGTCATCTCCACCGATAATTACGATGGCGTTAATCCCTAGTTTTTTGCAAATCTCAGTTCCTTTTTCGTACTGCCATTCTTCTTCCAGTTTGGTACGTCCGGAGCCAATAATATCGAAACCACCGGTGTTGCGGTATTCGTCAACTACTTCTTTGGTTAGTTCAATGTATTCGTGATCCACCAATCCGCTTGGTCCGCCCAGGAAACCATATAATTTGTTGTCCGGATTTAAAGCTTTTAATCCATCGTACAACCCTGAAATAACGTTGTGTCCACCCGGAGCTTGACCGCCAGACAAAATAACACCAACACCAACAACCGGATTTACTTTTTTCTCACTGGGTTCGAGAGTCACTATCGGCATGCCGTAGGTGTTTGGGAAAAGATTCTTGATGTCAGCCTGGTCGGCAACCGATTCGGTATTTGCACCTTCTTTTAAAACAACATTGCCTTTAAGAGCTGCCGGTAGCTTTGGTTGATAGCTGGCACGCGCCATTTGCAAAGGGCTTTTGATCATTGATTTCATGTTTGATATTATTATAATAGTTTGATATTCAAATATGTATTTTCCTGAGAATTTGCTGGCAAAATTAATGAAAAAAATCAATAATACAAGAAAGAATTAGGTTAGAATGTTCTAAAAGTTGAAGTTCGATTTCTTCTTCGTTTTTTTAGAAGTCAGAGGTAGTCAGAAATGTTTCGCAACTAACCAATCTGTCTCTCCAACTTATTTTGCTATGCCCTGCATATTTATCAAATATTATTACTACCTTTGCACCCGATTTAAAAACAACTATACGTTGTGAGTAAATATCCGATTTATACTGCTTTAACTAAGGCAGTCTGCTTAACAGAGGGTACACGTTTGTAAAACGAATGAAGCCCGAATCCAATTTTTATTCTTTTTCTAAGAATAAGATGTACATGAGGGTTCTATGAGCTGTTGAATTGTTATTCACGCTCATTCATAAAAACATCGCCGGATTACTACTCGAAACGTGTACTAAAACAAACAAAATGACATTTAGAGAATTAAATTTGAAAGAAGAGATTCTGTCGGCTATCGAAGAACTCGGCTACGAGAATCCTATGCCCGTACAGGAAAAAACCATTCCATTTATGTTGGAGCAAACAGCCGATTTAGTGGCGCTTGCACAAACAGGAACTGGTAAAACGGCGGCTTTCGGGCTTCCTGTATTAAACATGATTAATGCACAAACTAAACAAGTTCAAGCATTAGTTTTATCACCTACACGCGAACTTTGTATCCAGATTGCCAATGACCTTAAAGGTTATTCAAAAAACATGCGCGGATTGAAAGTTGTGGCTGTTTATGGTGGTGAAGATATTCGTGTACAACTTCGTCAGTTGGACACTGCTCCGCAAATTGTTGTGGCTACTCCGGGACGTTTGATCGATTTGATCGAACGTGGAAAAGTAGAGCTTGGAGCTGTTGACTTCCTTGTATTAGACGAAGCTGACGAAATGCTCAACATGGGTTTCAAAGAAGATATTGAAACTATCCTTGAGCGCACTCCTGATACGCGACGCACCATGCTTTTCTCGGCTACCATGCCTAAAGAAATTGCCAATATTGCGAAGCGCTATATGAAAAACTACGAAGAAATTACCGTAGGAACTAAAAACGCGGGCTCGGAAAATGTAGAACACATATATTATGTGTCGCAAGCAAGACAACGTTATTTGGTATTGAAACGTATTGTGGATTTGAATCCGGATATTTACGGAATTGTATTCTGCCGTACCCGCATGGAGACCAAAGAAGTTGCTGATAAATTGATGCATGATGGCTATAATGCTGATGCACTTCACGGTGATTTGTCACAGGCTCAACGTGATACAGTGATGCAGAAATTCCGTAATCGCAATATCCAGTTGTTAGTTGCTACTGATGTGGCTGCACGTGGATTGGATGTAAGCGATTTGACTCACGTTATCAATTACAACTTGCCTGATGATGTTGAAATCTATACACACCGTAGTGGTCGTACCGGTCGTGCCAATAAAAAAGGTATCGCTGTTTCAATTATCCACTCGAAAGAACGTTTCAAAATAAAAGATATAGAGCGCATGCTCCGTAAAACGTTTATTCAGGAGCAAATTCCAAACGGATTGGATGTATGTAAAAAACAATTGTTTTATATGATTGACCGCATGGAAAATGTGGAAGTGAGTGAAGAACAAATTGAAACTTATATGCCACAAATTATGAAACAGTTGGAATACCTCAGCAAAGAGGAACTTCTGAAACGTTTCGTGTCGTTGGAATTTAATCGTTTCTTGAGTTATTATAAAAATGCCGAAGATTTAAATTTGCCTGAACGTAGCGAACGCGGCGAAAGAGGTGACCGTAGTGATAGAGGTGAGCGTGGTTCAAAACCGGGTGGCCGTATTCGCTTGAAAATGAATGTCGGCGAACGTGAAGGCATTGATCCAAAGCGTTTTCTTGGAATTATCAACGACGTAACCGGCGATAAATCTATCAATATCGGTTCTATTGAAGTAACCAATAAATTTACTTTCTTTGATGTTTTTGCCGATCAACTCGATCAGGTTGTAACAGCTTTTGCCGGACAATCGGAAGTGGAAGTGTCGGAAGCTAAAGGCAGCAAAACATTTGAAGGTAGCCGCAAACCTGAATATCGTTCACGTGGAAGTTATGGTGGTGGCGAGGCACGTTCTGGTGGCGGTTATCGTGGTGGCGACAGAGGCGGAGATCGTGGATCTCGTCCTGCAGCAACTGCCGGTGCCGGTGAGAAACCTTGGCGCAATCGCGAATTAGGAGACAGAAATAGTCGTCCTTCAGGAGGTGCTGACCGCAGAAGTAATGGTAGTTCAAGCTATAAAGGCGGTTCTTCTTACAAGAAGAGATAAGTTTTTGTAATCATAAAATGTAAAACGGACAATTCAGAAATGAATTGTCCGTTTTACATTTTATCAAGAACCAGATATTTTGTATTCAGCAGAATAGCTATTATCTTCAATGCTGTGCTGCTTCGTCAACTGCTTCTGTGTTGTTGAACGGTGCGAGGTAAGTGATCAAAAATGACGGAATGGTGGCGACCAGAACCCAGATGAAAAACACTTTGTAGCCTAGGAAATCACTTAAGTAGCCACTTATCATAGACGGAATCATAAAGCCTAATGCCATAATACCGTCTGCAAATGCATAGTGAGCCATCTTGTATTTGCCCGGGGCAATTTGTTGCATAATATAAAGTATCAACCCTACAAAGCCAAATCCGTAGCCAAAATACTCCAACACCACTGCAGTGCCGATAACGTAAAGGCTTTCGGGTTGGGTTATTGCTAGTACACTGTACACGGCAAAAGGGATGTTAAAACAAAAGCAAAGGATCATCATTGTTTTCTTTAATCCTCTTTTTGAAGTATAGTAGCCTGCCAGTAAAGATCCCAGCACAAAGGCAATGGCACCAAACAAACCATAAACAAGTCCAATCTGGGATGTCGTAAGCCCCAAACCGCCATGGTCGCGGGCGGCCTTGAAGAATAGAGGGGCGATTTTAATGGCAAAACCTTCGGCAAAGCGATAGAAAATCACAAATAGAATGCTTATGAGGATATTCTTCTTTTGAAAAAATGTGACTGCTACATCTTTAAGGGTCGCAAATCCTTCTTGAAGCGATTTAACCTGGGTTGATGAACCACCGGAAGGCAACATTTTAATATGATAAAGTGATAAGCAAAACATAATGGCACCATAAATGCCCATTACAATCATCCATGCGTGCACTACTCCCAATTTTTGTTCCAACTGTCCTGCTAAATATACCAAAGCCCCACCAGATAAGATTTTTGCAATATTGTAAAAAGCACCTTGCCAGCCAACATATTTTGCCTGTTCTGCCGGCGAAAGTTCATTTAGATATATCCCAACAGTGGCAATGTCATGTGTTGCGCCACTAAATGCAATTACAGCCATTAAGGCAATGGCGTAAGTAAAGAAACTAGGCAGGGGTAACGAAAATGCTACCAGCGCAAATGTGATACCGGTAACCATTTGGGTTGCGACAACAAAATGTTTTTTTGTTTTGAACATTTCAAGTAGTGGGCTCCATAATGGTTTTAAGGTCCATGGCAGCATAATCAACGAAGTCCAAAATGCAATTTGCGAATCGGAGATGCCCAGGTTTTTAAACATTAATGAAGATGCGGCTGCGATGGCTACAAACGGCAGTCCCATGGCAAAATAAACTGATGGCACCCAGGTTGCCGGGTGTCTTTGTTTGGAATTTTCTAAAAGCATATATTTTTTTTATAGATTTGAGTGTTAGAAATTCTCGTAATGTCAGATCAATCCCAACATTTTACTGCGTGCTAGCATACATGCTCCAACTACACCGGCTTTGTCCCCAAGCTTGCTTAACTTTATCGATGTGTCTTTGCTTACTAAGTTCAGGGAGTATTTTTTGACAGTGCTTCTGATAGGCAAGAGCAGATAATCTCCTGTTGAAGCGACTACTCCACCAATAATTACCAGTTCGGGGTTAAATAAATTGATAAGCCCTGCAATGTGTTTGCCAAGTGTATTGCCTACCTCTTCAATTAGTTCAATGGCAAGCATATCTTCTTTCATGGCTGCCTCCAGTATATCTTCTTGTATAATGGTTTCTCCGTTCTTTATTCTTTTTTCAAGGATTGATGAGTTTCCTTCGGCTATCTTTTCTAAAAACCGCCGATGGATAAACGATCCGGATGCCTGGGTTTCAAGGCAGCCTTTTTTTCCGCAGTGGCAAAGAATTTCATTATCGAATGCATTTAAATGTCCAAATTCACCCGCGAATCCGGATTTCCCATAATATAGCTTGCCATCGATGAAAATGCCGAGTCCTAAACCCCAGCTGACATTTACAAATAATATGTTCTTTTCACCATTAACTACACCGCTCATATATTCGCCATAAGCCATAGATCGTGAATCGTTGTCGATAGTTACATGCATGCCCAGGCGTTCCTGGAATATTTCGGTCAGAGGTTTCTCGCTGAAAAAATAGAGGCTATAGCTGTGCCCGGTTTCAGTGTTAACCCTTCCGGACATATTTATTCCGGCACTGAGTATTTTGGGTTTGGATATGGATAGATTGTCGACAAAATCATTTATAATGATACATAGTTTGTCGAAGCTATCCTGTGTGTTTTCGTAAAAGAAAGGGATGCTCGATTTCGATTCTACCATATCGCCTTTGAAGTTGATCAAAGCTATATTTATGCGAAAACGTTTTATATCTACGCCCAAAAAGTAGCCGGAATCCGGATTGACTCCATATATGTTTGGGCGGCGCCCGCCATTTGTTTCTTGTTTGCCAAAGTCAACTACGTAGCCTTCGTCTATCAGTTCGCCTACCAGTTTTGTTACAGTCGGTACGCTTAAGTCCATTTCTTTGCCCAGATCAGCCAA
>DATFAW010000317.1:0-3708 GCA_035254165.1 Paludibacter sp. | reverse complement strand
GTAAAGGTACAATAAATGAGAGAGAAAAGACAAAAAGTAGAACTAATTTTTAATGAAATACAATGATTTATTCTGAAAGAAACCATCCGAATCAACAAAAACGTGGAGGCATCGAAGTGATATGTGGTTCTATGTTTTCCGGAAAAACGGAAGAGTTGATTAGGCGTTTGAAACGAGCCAATTTTGCAAAGCAACGCGTAGAGATTTTTAAACCTAAAATTGATACACGTTATTCGGAAGATGAGGTTGTTTCTCACGACAAAACTGCCATTCGTTCCACCCCGGTTGAATCTTCAGGTAGTATTTTGCTTTTATCGGGCGATGTAGATGTAGTTGGTATTGATGAAGCCCAGTTTTTTGATGAAGGATTGGTGGATGTGTGTACCCAGCTTGCAAATCAGGGAATTCGGGTTATCATAGCCGGATTGGATATGGATTTTAAGGGAGTTCCGTTTGGTCCAATGCCAGCACTTTGTGCAATTGCCGAAGATGTTTTTAAAGTTCATGCCATTTGTGTGCGTTGTGGTGCTTTGGCCTATATTTCACACCGATTAGTAGATAGTAATAAGCGTGTGCTCTTGGGTGAAATGACAGAATATGAGCCAATTTGCCGCGACTGTTACAACGAAACTCAACATCAATAAACGAAACTTTTCTTGATCAAAATAGAATCAAACATTAAACTAAATAGTTATGAACAGAATCCCAAGACCTTTCACTTTCGATCGTGTTGTACGAATTCTTATTGGCTTGACTGGAATTATATTATTTTTTCTTTTAGTTAGTAGGTTGAGTGGCGTTTTGTTGCCATTTTTGATAGCTTGGCTCTTAGCTTATTTGTTGCAACCGTTTGTTATTTTCTTTCAGTATAAATTGAAATTAAGAAGCCGGATGTTGTCTATTTTTGCAACACTCTCGCTATTCTTTGGGGCGCTGATAGGAATTATTTCGATTCTGGCTCCTATTGTTTATCTCGAAATTCAGAAGATGTCTCAATTAGTCGTGGCATATACTCAAAATTTGGATGTAAATACCTTTGTTCCTGCCGTATGGCAACACGAAATTAAGCGCTATCTTTCGCATTTAGATTTCCAATCGATTATGAAAGATCAAAATATAATCGAAGGCATCAAAAAGTTGGCTCCGCAATTATGGGATTTTGTGAATGGCTCGTTGGATTTTGTTTTGGGATTTTCCGTGGTTGTTGTTGTGTTCTTGTACCTGGTCTTTATCTTACAAGACTACGAAAAAATCTCTGCCGGTTGTGTTGAGATTATTCCTTCAAAATATAAAAAGCTTGTAACTGACGTTTTTGTTGATTTGAAATCCGGCATGAATAGTTATTTCAGAGGTCAGGCTTTGATTGCCTTAATTGTTGGGGTTCTTTTTATCATTGGTTTTAGTATTATCCAGTTGCCGCTGGCTATCGTGCTCGGTTTACTTATTGGTCTGCTTACAATGGTTCCTTACCTGAAGGCTCTGGCGGTTATTCCTTGTGCTGCAATGGGTTTGCTTCAGTCTGTTGAAACAGGTCAAAGTTACCTTTCGGTTTTGTTGGGAATTGCCGTTGTTTTTATTGTAATTCAAATTTTGGAAGACATGTTGCTGACTCCCAAGATTATGGGAAAGGTGACGGGACTCAATCCGGCAGTTATACTGCTTTCGCTGTCCATATGGGGCTCGTTAATGGGTGTGGTGGGTATGATAATAGCCTTGCCGTTGACAACACTGATAATTTCGTATTATAAACGGTTTGTGCTGGCGGATGCTCATGTCGATGAAACTTTGCAGGCCGGTTCTGTCGATTCGTTGCCGGATGATACAACAAAATGATAAAAGAATGAATGCTAAATGAAAGAAGCCGGATGAAATACTTTCATCCGGCTTCTTTGTATAGTATGTGAAATACTATTTTTCTTCAATCTTTATATCTCTGATCATTAATTGAATGGACGTATTTCCATTGAACGAATTTTCCTCGATGGTATAGCAAATATCCAGTGGGTTCAATGCTTTTAAGTGATCGTTATATTCATGCATTCGAAATGCAATGCCATTCATTACGTTTTCAGAACTGGAATCAACTAACTCGAGTTTTAGATGTTCCTGGTCTTTTCCAACCAGCCGGCTTGTTCCGTAATCCAATACTTTTTTCGAAACAAATATTGGCTTCATGTTTCCCGGGCCGAAAGGACCAAACTGTTTTAGGACCCGAAAGAATTTTGGTGTTATATCTTTGAACTCCAATATGGCATCAACTTCAATTTGAGGGTAAGTTTGTTCTTTTAAAATATTCTCGGATACGAAGCGTTCAAATCGCTCTGTAAATTCCGGGATGTTTTCTTCTTTCATTGATAAACCGGCAGCGTACATGTGTCCGCCAAAGTTTTCAAGTAAATCGCGGCATGAATCAATGGCTTTATAAATATCAAAACCAGACACTGAACGGGCAGAACCCGATGCAAATCCATTTGAATTAGTTAGAACGATACTTGGTTTGTAATACTCTTCCGATAATCGGGAAGCTACAATTCCAATCACACCTTTGTGCCAGTCGGGTTTGTGTACTACGATTGATTTTCGGTCGAGGTACCGTTTGTCGGCAGCAATTAATGCAATTGCTTCATCGGTGATGTTTTTGTCTAAATCTTTCCTGTCGTTGTTGTATTCGTTTATCGTGTCACTTTTTTCTTTAGCAAAAACCTGATCGCTTGAGACCAACAATTCTACTGCTTCGGATGCTAATTTCATGCGGCCCGAAGCATTGATTCTTGGTCCTATTTTGAATACAATGTCGCTGATAGTTATTTCTTTGTCAGTCAGTCCGCAAACTTCAAGTATGCCTTTGAGCCCAATGCTTGGATTTGAATTAATTTGTTTTAAACCGTAGAAAGCAAGAATTCTGTTTTCGCCGGTAATTGGCACAATATCAGAAGCAATGCTTAGTGCAACCAAGTCCAACAAGGGAGTAAGCTTAGAAAAGTCAATGTCGTTGGTTATGGCAAAAGCCTGCATTAATTTGAACCCAACGCCACAACCTGAAAGATGTTTGTATGGATAGTTGCAATCATCTCTTTTCGAGTCGAGTACAGCCACTGCCGCAGGTAAAACATCATCGGGAGTATGGTGGTCGCAGATTATGAAATCAACGCCAAGACCCAAGGCATAACTTACTTTTTCGACAGCTTTAATACCGCAGTCGAGTGCAATGATTAGCTTGAAATCGTTGTCTGCCGCAAAATCAATTCCTTGGATTGAAATACCATAGCCTTCATTGTAGCGGTCGGGGATGTAGAAATCTACGTTGGAGTAGAATTGTTTGAGAAACTTGTAAACCAATGCAACAGAGGTTGTTCCATCTACGTCGTAATCGCCGTAAATGAGTATTTTCTCGTTGTTTTGCATGGCTTTAGTAAGCCGGTTGACAGCATTATGCATGTCAGCCATCAAGAAAGGATCGTGCAAATTGCTTAAATCGGGACGAAAAAAACTGCGCGCATCTTCAAAAGTCAGGATATCTCGCTGAACTAACAATTGTGAGAGTAATGTACTTATACTCAGTTCTTCTGCTAATTTGTTTTGTGTTTCACTTTGTTGTTCAGTAAGGGTTCTATAAATCCAGGTATTTATCATTGTGTTTTATTTTTCCAATCGGTACGAAGAGAACGGGCTCTTCGAATAAGAACAAGTTGTTATTTTTCAATCTTT
>DATFAW010000316.1:0-7650 GCA_035254165.1 Paludibacter sp. | reverse complement strand
TCTAAAATTTTGCGTACAACAGTTGTTTTTCCTGACCCTGTTCCACCCGCAATTCCAATTATTAGCATATAGTTTTTTGTTAGTTTTCAGACTACTAAGGTAAGGATTAATTCTTTTTTGCAGGTGTTTCGTCCTGATTTTTTTTGACAGTGTAATAACGTGTTTTTTTTATATTGTTGATAAATAGTTGAATAGAATTTTTGTCTTAGCTTTTTTTAGGATTCAATTTGAGTCTAAAATGCATATTTATTGGGTTTTTTGTTTGAAAAATCAACGGTCATAACTTAAAAAGTGTTATATTTGTGGTGCCAAAAATCAAAATAATTATATAATATGATAGCCCATTTATCCTCTTTTTGTAACCGCTTGTTAGCAATTTGTATACTTGCCGGATGTTGCTCATACAGTTCACTTTCGGCCGGCGAATATAACATTATTCCCTATCCCCGGACCTTAATTCCGCAATCGGGCTCATTTACATTTACGAAGCGAACCACGGTGTATTGCCCGTTCGATCAACCGGAGGTGTTGAAGCTGGCGCAGCAGTTTTCGGAGCACTTTGAATTGGTGACTGGGGTGAAGCTGCAGGTGCGGGATATTGCGAATGCGAAAGCTGATAACGCCCTGATATTTCAACCCGAGCTGAATCTTGAAAATGCGGAAGCTTATCGCTTGAGCGTTTCGTCCAAAACAATCAGAATAAAAGCGGCTGCTGCCAATGGATTTTTCTACGGGTTGCAGACTTTGTATCAACTGTTGCCGGCAGAAATTTATGGAAAGAAACTGGTTGAAAATAAAAAGTGGTCGGCCCGTGCGGTGGAAATTATGGATGCTCCCCGTTTTGCTTACAGGGGCTTACATCTTGACGTGTGCCGTCATTTCTTTCCGGTGGAATTCGTCAAAAAGTATATTGATGCTATGGCTATTCATAAGTTCAACACTTTTCATTGGCATCTCACCGAAGACCAAGGTTGGCGCATTGAGATAAAGAAATATCCACGCTTGACGGAAGTTGGGTCGAAGCGAGACGAAACGATGGTGGGTTATTACTACGACCGTTTGCCTCAGGCGTACGACGGTAAACCTACTGGCGGATATTATACGCAAGCCGAAGCGCGTGAAATTGTGGCTTATGCCAAAGAGCGGTTTATTACCGTAATTCCAGAAATAGAATTGCCCGGACATGCGCAGGCTGCCATTGCTGCTTATCCGTATCTTTCGTGTATGCAGGATTCTACAGTAAAAGTGGCTACCAAGTGGGGCGTTTTCAAGGAAGTCTATTGTCCGCGCGATACCACTTTCAAATTTTTGGAAGATGTGCTGACTGAAGTTCTTGATATTTTCCCGAGCAAGTACATACATATTGGTGGCGACGAATGCCCAAAAGATCGCTGGAAAACCTGTCTCGATTGTCAGGCGCTGATTAAAAGTCTGAATCTGAAAGATGAAAACGGACTCCAGAGTTATTTTGTGCATCGGATAGAAAGGTTTTTAAACTCAAAAGGTCGTAAAATTATCGGTTGGGACGAGATATTGGATGGCGGATTAGACCCCAATGCCACGGTGATGTCGTGGCGCGGTACGCAGGGTGGTATTACTGCTGCCAAAGCGGGCAACGATGTGATTATGACTCCCGGGTCGTATTGCTATTTCGACCATTACCAGTCCGACCCGGTAGCCGAACCGCTGTCGATAGGTGGCTTTTTGCCTTTGCAAATGGTTTACGGGTACGAGCCCGTTCCTGCCGAATTGTCGGATGACGAAGCTAAACATGTGTTGGGTGCGCAGGCTAATGTGTGGACGGAATATATGCCTGCAACTGAAAGTGTGGAATACATGGTGTTTCCGCGTCTTTCGGCCATGGCGGAAGTGCTTTGGAGTGCAAAGAATAATCGCAATTGGGACTCGTTCAGAAATCGCATGCCGTCGCAATTCAAGCGTTACGAACAGTTGGATATTAAAGCCTCAAAGGCATTTTATGATGTGCAGTTTCACCCATCGATAACTGCCGACAAGAAACTTCAGGTTACCCTTTCGTGCGATTGCCCTGATGCGCAAATCAGCTACACGATAAATGGTAAGTCGACCGGTTACAAAAATCCGTTTATACTTGCCGAATCGACTGAAGTAACAGCCATTGCACTTGTTGACGGTAAACAATTGGGAAAATCTATTACTAAACCTTATCAGGTGAGTAAACTAACCGGACTGGCTTATACGCAAAGCATGAAAAGCGGGTGGTACGATGGTGGAAACGCCCGGGCACTGACCGATGGTGTGCCGGGTAACAATAAAGATTACGGGCAATGGGTAGGCTTTGGCAAAGGTAAGGATGTAGAGTTGGTGGTGGATATGCAGTCTGCTCAGAAAATTGAGCGCTTCGCGGTGGGTATGCTCAATGCTCCGGCCTTGTGTGCCCAAATCTCACCCGACATAAAATTGTACGGTTCTACAGATGGTGTCAACTATCAACTGTTGGCTGAAAAACAACTCACTGCACCTACGGCTCCCGATAAAGTAATTGTTCGCCCCGAGCTTACTTTTCCCGCTGCCGAGGTGCGTTACCTGAAGGTTCAACTCAAAAATGCCAATTACTGTCCTGCCAACAAACTGGAAGGAACCGAGTGTGGAGTTATGTTTTTGGATGAAATAGGTGCTTGGTAGAAATTTATTTGGTTGCATCTACAACCGCTGTCAGAGTCTTCGACTGCTGACAGGGTTGCTGAAAACAACTCTGACAGCGGACGAAGTCCCTGTCAGCAGTTGAAGAAAAAAATGAGTCGCATTTTCAACCGCAGCCAAAATCCTTTGGACTGCTGGCTGGGTTACTGCTTACAACTCTGGCAGCGGATTTTAATCCCTGTCAGCAGTTCGCGAATAAGGAGAGTCTAATCTGAATTATAAACATATGAATCAATATTCTGAACCAAAACTGGAATACAATTCAGTTTATCATATTTTTAATTGTGGAATTGCTGGTTGTAATATCTTTGTTGATGATGAAGATTACGACCGATTCTTGTCGAAATTTGCTAAGTATATTGAGTCTATTGCAGATACTTATGCCTGGAGTTTATTGGGAAATCATTTTCATGTAGTGGTAAGGATAAAAAAAGAGTCGGAGTTGAAAACATTGGAAGAACTTGGTTTGTATGAAGAAAAAACCAACCTGCGAACCCCCGAAAAGAAACCGGATCCCACAAAACAATTTTCGCACTTATTCAATTCTTATGCACAGTATTTTAATTATAAATACAAACGTCATGGAACATTGTTTGAACGTCCTTTTAAACGAAAATTGATTGATAACAGAGCTTATTTTAAACGCTGTTTAATTTACGTACATCAAAATCCGGTTAAACATGGTTTTGTCGAGCGATTATCCGATTATAGATATACATCCTTCAATACTATCTTATCCGAAAAAGCTACTCTTTTGAAACGAGTGAAGGTTCTATCCATGTTTGAAAATCAGGCCGATTTTGTAATAACTCATGCAAAACTGATAGAATTGGATGAAACATTTGATTAATTTTCTAATTCCGACTGTAACCGCAGTATCTACAACCGCTGTCAGGGTCTTCGACTGCTGACAGGATTGATCGAAAACAACTCTGACAGCGGACGAAGTCCCTGTCAGCAGTTGAAGAAAAAAGGAAGTTGTATTTTCAATCGCTGCCAAAATCCTTTGGACTGCTGACGGGGTTACTGCTTACAACTCTGACAGCGGATTTTAATCCCTGTCAGCAGTTGAAGCCCCCGCAAACCTCATTTTACTGTATTAGCCAAAAATAATTTTAAAATATTGCGCAGTATCGTTAATAATTCAGATTGACGTATTATATTTGTTGCATGATTGATCTTTGAGCCCCTAAGACCTTGTTGTTTTCATCAATTGGACAGACTTCTACCTGTTCCTACGGCTCTGTAACAATAATCGAATGAAAATATTTACATTGAAGCTTCATGAAATTTACGAAGGGTAAATTGGTCCGGAATTATGTTACAGAAAATTTCTGAAGGACAAATTGGCCTGGAATTGTGTTGCAGAAAATTTCTGAAAAAAAGCAGACGGCGATAAATAAAAACTTTCCGTAACTTTGCACCCTCCGGTTACAGAACGAAAAATGACAGAACACTTCCCCTATACACTGCTTGACAGGCAGCAAATCAACGAACAAATCAATCGGTTAGCTGCATCGCGCATTCCTTTTCTTTTTATTATCGATTATAAGGTGGAGCGTGGCTATGTTATCCGGCATGATGAATTGGACGAGCGCTTTATTCGGTTTCAAATTCAGAGTGAGGAGCCAAGAGCCAAGAATCCGGAGCCAAGAACCACTCGATGGCAGGTTCAACCAATAAGTCAGAAAGATTATCAGCTGAAATTCAACTATGTGGTAGAGCAAATCCGGTTGGGCAATTCATTTTTGGCTAATCTCACGCAACCCACCGAAGTCCAGACCAATCTTTCGTTGCTCGATTTATACGAGTTGGGCTCAGCCAAATACAAACTCTGGCTCGATGGACTGTTTACCGTGCTTTCGCCCGAAACGTTTGTGCGTATCGACGGTCAGACTATTTCGTCGTTTCCCATGAAAGGAACCATCGATGCTTCCATTCCCAATGCGGAAGAATTAATACTGAACGACCCGAAAGAGTGCGCCGAGCATGCCACGATAGTCGATTTAATTCGCAACGATCTTAGTATGGTGGCTACCGAAGTGGAGGTGAAGCGTTATCGGTATATCGAAAAACTCACTACCAACAAGCAGGATCTGTTGCAGGTGAGCTCCGAAATTGCGGGGCGCTTGCCCGATAATTACCGCGAGCGATTGGGTGATATTTTGTTTGCCTTGCTGCCGGCGGGATCCATTTGCGGAGCACCAAAACAAAAAACGGTAGAGATAATTGAACATGCCGAAGGATATAACCGCGATTTTTATACCGGAATTTGCGGTTGGTTCGATGGTGAGAATCTCGATTCGGCAGTCATGATCCGGTTTGCCGAGCAAAATGGTGATAAAATGATTTTTAAAAGCGGTGGTGGAATCACTTCCCAAAGCGAACTGATAAAAGAATACGAAGAACTAATCCAGAAAGTATATGTGCCTATTTGTTGAATCAATCAAGCTGAAAGATGGTCAGTTTTACCGTCTGAAACTGCATCAGGAACGTATAAACAAAGCTTTTGCCGCCTGTTATCCCGATGAAGAGCCTGTTAATATCGTAGAAACGCTGTATGAATACTCTCTTCCGCAAGCAGGTATTTATAAATGCCGTGTGGTGTACGATAGCGATGTTCAATCGGTTGAATTCACACCCTACGTGCAGCGTGAGATTCGTTCGTTGAAATTAGTAGACACGGAGCTCGAAAGCCTTGCTTATAAGTTAGAAGACCGTACCGGATTTAATGCTGCTTTTGCCCTGCGTAGCGATTGCGACGACGTGTTGTTGATTAAAAATGGTCTGTTGACCGACACATCTTATTGCAATATCGCTTTGTTCGATGGCGAAAACTGGTACACGCCACGCATTCCGTTATTATACGGTGTCAATCGTGCGCAATTGATATCCGAAGGTAAATTGATAGAAAAAGACCTAAAACCGGCTGAGCTGGTGAACTTTCAGTATGCATGCTTGTTTAATGCTATGATAGAATTTGGGGAGCTAAACTTGAAAGTCTCGGATATTTATCAATAGATATATTGAAATTGCTTATTTTATGGGTGTTTTATTTTGAATCGTAAGAAAAAATATCAAATTATTTTCACTTCGCATTTGCAGGTTTGAAAAAATGCTGTATCTTTGCAGTACTTTTAGAAAAAGAAACAATGAACAAAAGTTACTTACATATCCTCCTACTCGGTATTATTATTCTCTTGCAAAACAAGTAGAAGTGAGTTTGGTATGTAGTTAATTCAATAATATAAAGCCTTCTCACTTCGGTGCGGAAGGCTTTTTTTGTAACCCCAAGCCGCTCAAGGTGAGTAAGGGTAGGTGATTACAAAAAGATGCAGATATAAATTTAATAGCGAGGCTCTTGTTGCCCTTTAGGGGTTAGGGGTCGATTTTAAAATAGAAGAATATGGATAGATTATTTATCTTTGACACTACATTGCGCGATGGCGAACAAGTTCCCGGATGCCAGTTGAACACAGTTGAAAAAATTCAAGTGGCTCGCGCATTGGAAACTCTGGGTGTAGATGTAATAGAGGCAGGTTTTCCTATTTCAAGCCCGGGCGATTTTAATTCGGTGGTTGAGATATCGAAAGCAGTAACCTGGCCTACGATTTGCGCGTTAACTCGCGGAGTTCAGAAAGATATTGATGTAGCAGCCGAAGCACTCAAATACGCTAAAAATAAACGAATTCATACAGGTATCGGGACTTCCGAGTTTCATATCAAGCATAAATTCAACTCCACGCAGGATGAAATCCTGGAACGTGCCATTGCAGCAGTAAAATATGCCAAAAAGTATGTGGAAGATGTTGAATTCTATTGCGAAGATGCCGGACGTACCGACAATGTTTATTTGGCACGTGTGGTGGAAGCGGTTATCAAAGCTGGAGCTACAGTGGTGAATATCCCCGATACAACCGGTTATTGTTTGCCTTGGGAGTTTGGTGAAAAAATCAAATTCCTGATGGAAAATGTAAACGGAGTGCATAATGCCATTATCTCCACTCACTGTCATAACGATTTGGGAATGGCTACTGCTAATACAATTTCGGGTGTGATGAATGGTGCCCGTCAGGTAGAAGTAACCATGAATGGTATTGGCGAGCGTGCCGGAAATACGGCACTCGAAGAAGTAGCTATGATTTTGAAATGCCACAAAGGTTTGAATATCGAAACGCAAATCAATACGCAAAAGATTTATTCTACCAGCCGGTTGGTTTCAGGCTTAATGAATATGCCTGTTCAGGCAAATAAAGCAATTGTTGGCCGTAATGCATTTGCACATTCTTCAGGCATTCATCAGGATGGTGTGTTGAAAAACCGCGAGAGTTACGAGATCATGGATCCGAAAGACGTGGGTATCGACGAAAGCTCAATTGTATTGACTGCCCGCAGTGGTCGTGCCGCTTTGAAACACAGGTTAAGTATTTTGGGTGTTGAAGTTGAAAACGATAAATTAGATAAAATCTACGAAGAGTTCCTAAAATTAGCCGATAAGAAAAAAGACATCAATGATGATGATGTTCTATTGATTGCCGGATTGGAACGCAATGAAAAGCAACGCATCAAACTTGATTATTTGCAGGTAACTTCTGGCGTAGGAGTGAGGGCTGTTGCTAGTATCGGTTTGGTTATCGCTAATGAGAAATTTGAAGCAGCCGCTTCGGGAAATGGTCCGGTGGATGCAGCCATCAAAGCACTTAAACAAATCATCAAACGTGAAATGACTTTGCAGGAATTTACTATTCAGGCAATAAATAAAGGAAGCGATGACATGGGTAAAGTACATATGCAGGTTGAACATCAGGGAGCCGTTTACTACGGTTTCGGTGCCAATACCGATATTGTTGCCGCATCGGTTGAAGCTTATATCAATGCAATAAATAAATTTGTAAAATAAGAGAGAACGAAACTCCGATTTCGTTTTTTAGGGAGAACGGAGTTCCAACTCCGTTTTTCTGACTAATA
>DATFAW010000315.1:0-9818 GCA_035254165.1 Paludibacter sp. | reverse complement strand
TACCACAACAATTCCAACTCATCACCGTATTTATACCTTGATGCACGATCCTCAATACCGTTTAGCCATTGCTACTCAAAATGTAGGTTATAATCAACCGCCTCATACAAGCTTTTTTCTGGGTACAGGCATGAAACAGGCTCCGAAACCAAACATTGTGTTAGTCAAATGAAAAAACAAATTTTAGTTTTAATAGCTTTTGGTCTCGTCTTCTTTGCACAAGAAGGGCTCGCAAGAAACTACTATGTAGCCACTAACGGAAACGACACAACAGGAACCGGATCAATCACTGCACCCTATGCCAGCATAATAAAAGCACAATCCTATGTGGTAGCTGGCGATACAGTTTATGTAAGGGGAGGGACGTATGTAATGAAAGAATCTCAGATCAGTTACACTTCTGCTGTGGGTCCTTATGCTTGTATGCATTATCTGAACAAAAGCGGGACTTCTGACAGTAAACGCATTTGCTATTGGGCTTATCCGGGTGAACATCCTATTTTTGATATGTCTAATGTAAAACCTGTCGGTTACCGGAATACTGTTTTTTATACAACCGGTTCATGGTTGCATATTAAAGGTTTGGAAGTGATTGGAACGCAGGTTACGATTCTAACTCATACACAATCGGAATGTTTCCGTAACGTGGGAAGTAATAACATTTTTGAAAACCTGAGCATGCATGATGGTATGGCTATTGGATTTTATCTCACAAAAGGGGCTAATAATCTGGTGAAAAACTGTGATGCATATCGTAATTGGGACTACCTTTCAGAAAGTGGAAAAGGTGGAAATACGGATGGTTTTGGTTTCCATCCGGCCCAGGGTGGAACGGGAAATAAAATTACCGGTTGCCGCGCCTGGTTTAATAGTGACGATGGTTACGATTGTATCAATGCTTATGAATCGGTTACTTTTGAGAATAGCTGGGCATTTTACAATGGATACAATACTTCTTTTACGAGTGAAGGTGATGGAAATGGGTTTAAAGCAGGTGGTTATGGTCAGGCTCCGGAAGTATCATCGTTGCCAAATCCTATTCCGTCGCATACAGTTCGTTTTTGCCTGGCTTATCGCAACAAGGCGAATGGCTTTTATTCAAACCATCATGTTGTTACGGGAGGCTCGTTTTATAATAATACAGCTTATCGCAATTCAATCAATTACAATATGTTGAGCCAACAAATAACAAAGAGTTCAAAAACAGGTAATGATACAACATTGGATTGTGCCGGGATTAACCATGTGTTGCATAACAATATTTCATTCAGGTACTCAGCATATACGGAAACAGCCAATTTGGGAACCAGTATCAATACATATAATTCTTTTTCACCTGATTTGGGAGTGACAGTCGATGCGAACGATTTTCTAAGTACCAACGACTCCCTTTTAATAGCACCACGACAGGCAGATAATAGTTTACCAGATGTAAATTTTCTGAAACTTAGATCTGGAAGTGATTTAATTGACAAAGGGATGAACCTGGGTTTTGCGTTTTATGGCGGTGCACCGGATTTAGGTGCATTTGAATCGAACTATACAACCGGAATTTCAGATACTAAATTGAATAATCAAGTGAATTTCTATCCCAATCCGATGGATCAAAATATCTATTTTACTCAATTGGAAAAGTCTGTAGAAATTGTAGATATTCAGGGTAAGAGGGTGGCTACATCTAAAAACATCAATCAGTTAAATGTTGCGTCTTTAAAAAGTGGGATTTATCTGATAAGGCTAACACAAACTAACAATGACACAATTGTTAGAAAACTAATCAAAATATAATTTTAAAAGTATCTAAAGTATGATGTCGCACTTTTCTTTAAAATAGGCCAACATATATATCATAAAAAACATAATCAAAATGATCAACGAACTTATTAATATGACTTTAAGCAACATTAGAAGATTACTTGCACCTATCGCATGTTCAGCTGCTTTATTCGCTTCTGCACAGCAAACGGAAGTACAGTATCTGTCCGGAACGGGTCTGGGAGATACAAAGAAATGGAGTTTCTACTGTACCGGCGGGATGAACAGTATGAAATGGAGCAACATTGAGGTTCCATCGCAATGGGAGTTGCAGGGTTTTGGCGAATATACCTATGGTCGCTGGTACAAAAAGCCGGGGGTAAAAGCCCCAAGCATGGAACAGGGATTCTACAAGTATAGTTTTACGGTGCCTGCTTCGTGGAAGAACAAAATAGTTTCGATCGTTTTTGATGGAGTGATGACAGACACTGAGGTGAAAATAAACGGTCAGCTAGCCGGAGACATTCATCAGGGAGGTTTTTATCGCTTTTCGTACGACATTACCGATAAGCTTCGTGCCGGATCTAAAAATACATTGGAAGTAAAGGTTTCAAAACATTCAGGGAATCAATCGGTGAATGCTGCCGAACGGAAAGCCGACTGGTGGCTTTTTGGCGGAATTTATCGCCCTGTATTTTTGGAAGCCAAACCTAAGAACCATATTGATCGAATTGCTGTAAATGCACAGGTAGATGGTAAATTAAGTGCCGAAATCTATACTACGGCTTTACCCGATAATTATGCTCTTTCGGCTACTATAGCTCCTTTAAAGGGAACCGGAAAGTTTGAAACCAGGTCATTTAAGATGTTGCCGGGAGTTAATGCCCAACATATTTCGACCAACTGGAATGCGGTGGCTAACTGGACACCCGAAACGCCCAATTTGTATAATCTGACATTGGAACTAAAGAATGAAAAAGGGGAGACTGTACACAGCTATACCCAACGAATTGGTTTCCGAACCGTAGAATTTCGCCGACAAGATGGTATTTACGTCAATGGAGTGAAAATTGTGATGAAGGGAATCGACCGGCATTCATTCTATCCGGACGGAGGTAGATGTACCAATAAGGCTATTAGTCTACAGGATGTAAAATTGATTAAAGAAATGAATATGAATGCTGTTCGGTCGCATTATCCGCCCGATGTCCACTTCTTGGACCTTTGCGATTCGTTAGGCTTGTTTTATCTTGATGAATTGGCTGGTTGGCAAAATGGGTACGATACAACTACTGGTGAGAAATTACTAAAGGAAATGGTGATACGCGATGTAAATCATCCTTGTATCGTTTTGTGGGACAATGGAAATGAAGGCGGGTGGAATACGAATCTTGATGGCAGGTTTGCAGACTATGATCCGCAAAAACGTCACGTTATTCATCCATGGGCCGATTTCGACGGAATTGATACACATCATTATCCCGCTTATCTCACCGGTATTGCCCGCTTTACGAATGGTTATAATGTGTTTATGCCTACTGAGTTTATGCACGGAATGTATGATCAGGGGCTGGGTGCCGGACTGGAAGATTTTTGGAATAAATACACCGATAGCCCGCTTTTTGCCGGAGGTTTTATGTGGGCCTATGTGGATGAAGCTGTGAAACGGTCGGATAAAAACGGCATACTCGATTCGGACGATTACAATGCCCCCGATGGTATAGTGGGACCGTATCGCGAAAAAGAGGGTAGCTTTTATACCGTCCGCGAAGTATGGTCGCCCGTGCAAGTAAAAAAGATGATGATCACTCCTTCGTTCAACGGCGAAATAACTGTTTCAAACCATTATATTTATACGAATTTCGATCAGTGTAAAATGCGTTATCGTTTGTATTCAATCGGTTCTCCTTTGAAAGATGCCGCAAAACAATTGTTGGAAGAGGGCACAGTGACTTTGCCTAACTTGAAACCGGGTGAAGCTGCTAAAGCCCAAATGCCTGTTTCTGATAAGTTTTTCCAAGCCGATATATTGGAACTGGAAGCGTATGATGCCGAAGGAAAATCAATATGCAACTGGACGTGGCCTGTTGAGTTGGCACGAAAGTATATGCAAAAGGAACTTAAAGCATTGGATCAAAGTGGAAAAGCCAGTTATGCCAAACAAGATAGTATGCTGACACTTTCGGCTAAAGACGTTTCGGTGAAGTTTAATCTGAAATCGGGACTGATAACCGAAGTGAAAAACAAAACAGGCAATATTTCGTTGGTCAATGGACCTGTAGTCGTAGGAATGAAAACCCGGTTGAAAGAGTCGAAAATCCGACAGGAAGGTGATAACGCGGTGCTTACATGTTATTATCTGGGTGGAATAGATTCAATTCGTTGGGAAATGACTCCGAGCGGTTTATTACACATGAGTGCGTTGATGCTGGATCGTCCGGCCGGAGGCGGTGGATTTGACGATTCGTTTATGGAAGAGAATATTACTAATTTCGGATTGACTTTTTCGTACCCCGAATCGAATGTACAAGCTGTAAAATGGTTTGGACGCGGACCATATCGTGTTTGGAAAAACCGTATTCCCGGAGCAAATTACGGACTTTGGGACAAAAAATACAACAATACGATTACCGGCGAGAGTTTTGAAAATCTCATTTATCCGGAATTTAAAGGCTATTATGCCAATTTATACTGGACCAGTTTGCTTACCAAAGAGTCGACTTTCAGCATTTACAGCGAAAGCGAAGGTGTTTTCTTCCGCTTGTTTACGCCCGAAGAACCTAAAGGAAGGCAAGACGGAGTTAATACCATGCCTAAGTTTCCGGCAGGGGATATTTCATTTTTATATGAAATTCCCGGCATTCGCGATTTTAAACCCATCTCTCAGCTAGGACCGCAAAGTCAACCGGGGATGATACGCATCAAGAAGGGAGATGAAGGAATTGGGTTGAAGTTGTGGTTTGACTTTAGATGATTCAATTATTTATTTAAACCAGGTAGAAAATATTTGTATATCAATATATTGATAATTAGACATTAATGATTTGTTAGTTTATTAGTTTGTAACTGCCTTATGAATATAAAAAAGTTTTTGTTTAATTTAATGCTTTGCCCTTTTGCTTTGGCAGCTCAAACTACTGTGTGGCCCGAGGTGAATGTCGAAATGCGCCCTGCAACCCGCTGGTGGTGGTTGGGCAGTGCTGTTGATAAGGTCAATCTGACTTATAATTTGGATGAATATGCCCGGGCCGGAATAGGAACGGTCGAAATTACCCCCATTTACGGTGTTCAGAAAAATGAGGCAAACGATATTCAATTTCTGTCTCCCCAATGGATGGCTATGCTTCAGCATACCTTGGTCGAAACCAACCGAAATGGCATGCAGACCGATATGAACACAGGCACCGGATGGCCGTTTGGCGGACCTGAAGTAAGCATTGACGATGCTGCATCGAAACTACTAACCAACACCCACAAACTGCACGAGCAACAAGTTTTCTCTGCCCTTATTGTTCCTGAAGACAAAGATCAACAGGATAAAGCTAAATTGCTTAAAGTGATGGCATTTGGAAATAAAAACGAACATATAGATTTAACTGCAAAGGTAGATCGGACGGGGAAGCTCAGCTGGCAGTGCCCCAAAGGCAATTGGACAATTATTGCTGCATTTTGCGGAAAAACGGGGCAAAAGGTAAAACGTGCTGCACCGGGTGGCGAAGGATATGTGATGGATCATTTCTCAAAACGGGCTGTGAACAACTACCTGAGTCGATTTGAAACTGCATTTACCGAAAGCCGGACAGCATATCCGCACAACTTTTTTAATGATTCGTACGAGGTCTATGGTGCCGATTGGACAGAGGATTTCTTCGAACAGTTTTATAACCGGCGTGGCTATAAACTGGAAGAGCATCTGCCGGAATTTTTGTCGGACCAACGTACTGACGAGACTGCACGGTTGGTTTCGGACTATCGTGAAACTTTATCGGAGCTTCTCCTCGAGAATTTTACAAAGCAATGGACTGACTGGACACACTCACACGGCAGTAAAACCCGCAATCAGGCACATGGTTCTCCAGGCAATCTGATTGATTTGTATGCCACGGTAGATGTACCCGAATGCGAAGGTTTTGGACTTTCGGATTTTGGCATTAAAGGTTTACGCAAAGATTCGTTTACGATCAAAAATTTCTCTGACATATCCATGCTTAAGTATGCATCTTCGGCGGCTCATATTTCGGGCAAGCCGTATACTTCGTCCGAAACGTTTACCTGGCTCACCGAGCATTTTCGCACGTCGTTGTCGCAATGCAAGCCTGATCTGGATCTAATGTTCGTCTCAGGAGTGAATCACAGCTATTTTCAGGGAACACCCTATTCGCCCAAAGATGCTGCATGGCCGGGCTGGAAGTTTTATGCTTCGGTGGACATGTCGCCTACAAACACTATCTGGCGCGATGCTCCGGCCATGTTTTCGTACATTACCCGTTGCCAGTCCTTTCTTCAAATGGGTAAGCCGTACAATGACTTCCTGATTTATTTGCCGGTTTACGATGTGTGGAACGATCAGAGCGGAAGATTGTTGCAGTTTGATATTCACAAAATGGATGTTCGTATGCCCGGGTTTATTCACACGGTTCAGTCTATTTACAAAAGCGGTTACGACCTGGATTATATTTCTGATCAGTTTATTCGTTCTACAAAATGCGTGGATGGTAAGCTGGTTACTGCCGGCGGAAGCAGCTACGAAGCATTGATTCTTCCGGCCGTTCATAAAATGCCGGTAGATGTACTGAGTCATCTTGTTTCGTTGGCAGAGCAAGGTGCCAGGGTGGTTTTTCTGAACAATTATCCCGATGATGTGCCCGGACTGAATCAGCTAAAATCGAGAAGAAACGAACTTAAAAGCATACTTAAAAAGCTTGATGTAAAAACCGACTTTGGCAAAACCACGGTGAAAGCTTTAAAGTCGGGTACAATTATCACCGGGTCCGATTTGGAAAATACACTGAAAGCTATAGGAAAAGAGCCGGAAGAGATGAAAACCGGATATGGTCTGAGTGCCATTCGCCGTTCCAATGCGGATGGTTACCATTATTTTATCAGCGGTTTGCAAAATAAAGATGTAGACAACTGGATAACGCTTACCGTTCCGGCAAAATCGGCTATGATTTTCGATCCGCTTACGGGCGAGAGTGGCAAAGCTAAAGTAAGAACCGATCGCGGACATACGCAGGTATATCTGCAACTTCAATCCGGACAGTCCTTGATTCTGAAAACGTTTAGCCAAACAGATGTACAGGCTCCGGACTGGAACTATTTGCGCGCAGCCAGTCAGATTGTGGAACTGAAAAATAACTGGAAACTTCATTTCGAACAAAGTGAGCCCAACATAGAAGGCGTTTTTGAATTAAACCAATTAAGTTCGTGGACCGAATTGAATATCCCCGATGCCAAAATAAACCGTGGTACAGGCATTTATCAAACCACGTTCAGCTTAGACAATTCAACTTCCAACGAATGTGTATTAGACTTAGGCGATGTGCGCGAAAGTGCCCGTGTGATAGTAAACGGACAGCCCGTCACTACTCTTTGGTCGGTTCCTTTCGAATGCAAGATAGGCCGTTTTCTGAAAAAGGGACAGAACTCCATTCAAATAGAAGTGACCAATCTGCCTGCCAATGCCATTGCCGATTTGGATCGCCGTAAAGTGCCATGGCGCATGTTCAAAGAAATAAATATGGTAGATAGAAATTATAAAAAGAGTGATTACAGTTCGTGGAAGCCTGCGCCAAGTGGCTTGCTTGGACCTGTGAGAATAATAATTCAACAGTCTTTATTTTAAGGACTCCAATGATAGAATTCAAACAGATAAGTTTCAGAATATTTAAAGAAAAACTAATAGATATATGACTGACACATTGGAAAATAATGATATGAATTTGAATCGATATTTCAATACAAGTCCACAACGGCAAACCGTTTTTTTTAGGATCGTGATTTTTGCACTCTTGCTTGGTTCCTTTCCTTTAACTTTGATGGCAATATCGCATAATGAAAAAGGGCAAATCTTTAATGTACTTAAATACGGGGCTGTTGGCGATGGTAAAGCGCTGGACACAAAAGCCATTCAGAAAGCCATAGACGAGGCTTCAAAAGCTGCCAATCAGGCCAAAGTGCTGATTCCTTCCGGTCATAAATTTTTAATCGGAACCTTGTACCTGAAAAGCAATATCGATTTTTGTTTGGAAGGCAATTCCGAATTGCTGGTGAGCACCAATCAAAGCGACTATACCGGCGAAGCAGCTGTGATGGCCGAGGAAGCTGATAATCTGAAAATATCGGGTACGGGCAGCATCAATGGCCGTGCGTTGGAGTTCATGTCGCATTTCGAAGCCGAAAATGGCTGGTGGATTCCCAAAGAATGGCGTCCGAAACTGTTCATTCTGACTTCATGCAAAAATCTGGACATTCGCAATATAACCATAAAAAAAGCACCGCTCTGGAGTTTACACATGCTGGGATGTGAGCATGTGTTGATAGATAACATTAAAATTCAGAACAACCTCGATGTACCAAACTGCGATGGCATTGACCCCGATCATTGCCGGAACGTAGAAATACGTAACTGTTCCATTCTTTGTGGCGATGATCCAATCGTTGTTAAAACTACCCGGCAAGAGAAAGATTACGGACCTTCTTCCAATATTTGGGTTCATAACTGTACGCTCGAAACTCAGGATTCGGGATTGAAAGTTGGTACTGAAACCACGCAGGATATTTTTAATGTTGTTTTCGAAAAATGCACCATCAAAACCAGTTGCCGTGGACTAACCATTCAGTTGCGCGACGAAGGCAATGTGTTTAATGTCATGTTTAAGGATATTACGTTTGTTTCTCAATATTATTCCAATCCGTGGTGGGGCCGGGGAGAAGCTATTTCCTTTACGGCCATACCCCGAAATCCGGGCTCTCAGTTAGGTACAATTCATGATATTCAGGTGCAGAATATTCAGGGCTTATCCGAAAATAGTGTCCGCATCAACGGAACAAAAGAAAGCCGGATAAACAATGTAAGTTTCAGCAAGGTGGATATAACGATGAACCGTTCTACTTCTTTTGCGGGCGGGCTTTTCGACAATCGACCTACCAAGGCTTATGATGGAATCGAGAAACATGGGAATCCGGGTTATTATATTCGCTTTGCCAACAATGTCAATCTTAGCGACTGTAGCATCCATTGGGGTCAAAATATCCCCGATTACTTTACGCATGCCATAGAAGCTCATGATGTTACCGGATTGAAGATTGAAAGGTTTGAAGGAAAAGCTGCTCATCCTGATAAAGAGAAAGCAATAGTTATTCCTTGATATTTAAATGTATAATTAATTTCATCCGAAAAAATCAAATAAAATGAAACCTCTAAAATTCATTTTCTGCTGTATTTTATTGCTTACAATGATTCAACAGCAAGCACAATGTCAGGATAAACGGCAGTTTAAAATTTTTCAGTTTCCTGCTAACATGATTCCACGTATTGATGGAGATAGCACCGATTGGGACATTGTACCGGCTGATTATGCTGTAGGGATGGAGCAGTTACGCGACGATACAGGCAAACATAGCAAAGCCGACCCTCAAAATCTGAATGTTCAGGTAAAAGTTGGTTGGGTCAAAGGCCTGAACCAGCTTTACTTCCTATATGTCGCTTATGACAACTACTGGGATTTCTCCATGCCCGATTTGCATAATGATACATTTGAGTTGATTGTAGACGGCGATCAGTCCGGCGGACCGTTTATCGACCGCTTTCATCCGAATAAGGATTTGTCTCCCATGGACGCTTTCTTTTCTTTTCACGGGGTGCATGCTCAAAACTATCACATTTTTACACCGGCTGTGGGCAAAGACTGGGCGCTGGAGTGGGGGAGCCAGCCCTGGATTAAGGATTTGCCTTATGCCAATGCAGCTTATCACTATGATTTCAAACCGGGAGGAGCCGGCAAGCTGATACTCGAATTCTGGGTTACACCTTTTGATTATGCCGGAGCTGAAGGTCCGGT
>DATFAW010000314.1:0-27961 GCA_035254165.1 Paludibacter sp. | reverse complement strand
ATATAACTTTTTATTATTGGTATCTTAATTTTTGTTGATATATATGAATAACTTTGTAAAACGGACATTGAGCGGGTTTTTATTTGTAGCGCTGATTGTTGGTTCTATTTTGCTCAGTCAGTTTTCTTTTGCTGTTGTTTTCGCTTTAATATGTGGTTGGTCTGTACGCGAGTTTCATAAACTATCCAATATACAAAATGATGTAGAAGTTGATTTGTGGGTTGCTTTAATTGGCGGAATGTTGCTTTTTATTTCTTCTTTTCTTTGTTCGTCTGGTATTTGCCATTATCGCCTGTTTTCAATTTATGGGCTTTATATAGTTGGAGTGTTTGTTTTGGAATTGTATAGACGAGGGGCTAATCCTCTTCACAATTGGGCATATTTTGTTTTAGGGCAGGTGTACGTTGCATTGCCATTTTCGTTACTTAACTTCATTCTGTTTATTGATAATTGGCAACCACTGATCTTATTGTCGGTTTTTGTTACGATTTGGGTGAATGATACTGGTGCGTATTTGATGGGAGTTCTGTTTGGAAAACACAAGTTGTTTGAACGGATTTCACCTAAAAAATCTTGGGAAGGCTTTTTTGGAGGAGTTTTTTTTGCTTTGCTTTCCGGTTATGTGTTCTCGTTGTTTATTCCAGAAATAAGCTTGATTAATTGGCTTATCTTTTCAGAAATAACTGTTGTTTTTGGGGTTTTTGGTGATTTGATCGAGTCGCTAATGAAACGAACTACTAATGTTAAGGACTCTGGAGATTTAATTCCGGGTCATGGAGGCCTGCTGGATAGGTTTGATAGTATGCTTTTAGCGGCTCCGGTTTTGTTTGTTTATTTGAGTTTTTTGTTTGAACAGCTTAATAAATAGTCATTTGTTAAAAGTAATAATTCATTTAATTTGAATAAATCATGGAATCTAATTTTGAAGAGATACGTTGTTATAATAACGAAGAAGTACATGAGGTGTTGGAGCGGTTGTGTGAAGAAAAACAATTTATGAAAGTTTTAAGTACTGTTTATCCGCTTTTGCCAAAAGAAGTGATTAGGCAGCGTTTGATGACTTTCCGTTCGAATTATGCTTTTCAGAAAGAAATGGTGTATCCGTTTTTGCAGTATCTTGAGGCTAATATGACAAAAGGTATTGATTTAAATGGGCTAAATAAGATTGATGTTTCTAAATCTTATCTCTATGTTTCAAATCACAGGGATATTATTCTTGATTCTGCATTTTTGTGTGGAAAACTGATTGAAAAAAATATGGATACAGTTGAGATTGCAATTGGTGACAATCTGCTGATTTTTCCATGGATTGAAGATTTGGTGAAGGTCAATAGGAGTTTTATTGTGAAGCGTGGACTTGGTGCCCGCCAGGTTTTGGAAAGCTCGCGACTGCTTTCGGCTTATATTGCTCATACGATAGTGGATAAAAATCAATCTATTTGGATTGCCCAGCGTGAGGGACGAGCAAAAGATTCGAATGACCGAACGCAGGAAAGCTTGCTGAAAATGTTCAATATGAGTGGGATTGGAAGTTTTACGGAAAATCTATCTGCATTGAATATCTGTCCCTTAAGTATTTCATACGAATATGATCCGTGTGATTTTTTGAAAGCAAAGGAAATGCAGCAGAAGCGCGATAATTCATCTTATAAGAAAGATCCGAGCGATGATTTGATCAATATGCAAACAGGTATAATGGGCTATAAAGGCAAAGTTGTTTATGAGATAACAGGGGATGTAAATAAAGAGTTGAGAAGAATTGCCGATGAAACATCTAGTCGGAAAGAGCAAATCGCACTCGTTGCAGAGTTGATCGATAGGCGGATACATGCTAACTATACTATTTTTGCAAACAATAAAATTGCTTTTGATTTGCTTAAAAAAAGTAAAAATTTCTCGGCGGAATATACAACTGTTGAAAAACTTGATTTTGAAAGGTATCTGATGTTGCAGATAGCTAAAATTGAGATACCAAACAAGGATGAGGATTTTTTAATGAAAAAGTTACTCGAAATGTATGCCAATCCACTTATCAATAAGTTAAGTGTAAGTTCGAGCTACTTCGAAGAAGGCGAATAAAAAAACTCACTCCTAATTTGGAGTGAGTTTTTTTTGTTTAAACTCGCTTATTCTAATATCCTAGAATTTTCAACATCGATTTGTAACTTTGTTCTTTCGCAAATAACTTTGTGAAATACTCTCCATCTTCATCCTGGTCGATAATTACGAGTTTAGGTGCTGGTATTAAGCAATGTTGAATGCCTCCAAATCCACTCAGTGATTCTTGATAAGCGCCAGTATGAAAAAAACCAATGTATTGTTCGCGATCTTCGTGCATCTTAGGTAGAAAAACAGCATTGGAATGAACCTCTGCATTATAAAAATCTTCGCTGTCACAAGTTAAGCCACCTAGATTGACACGTTCGTATTCTGAATCCCAGTTGTTTATGGCTAAGAATACATAGCGTTGGTTAATAGCCCATGTGTCGGGCAATGTAGTCATGAATGAACTATCAATCATGTTCCAAAGTTCACGGTCGTTCTGCTTTTTCTGGTTTACAATTGAATAAAGCATAGCTCCACTTTCACCAACTGTATATGAACCGAATTCGGTAAAGATGTGAGGTTCCGGCACGCCATTTTGTGTGCAAATAGTTTTGATTTGCGCTACAATCTCTTCGGCCATATACTCGTAATCATATACCATATCAAGGTGTGTCTGAATCGGGAATCCACCACCTATATTTAAGCTGTCAAGCTGTGGACATTTCTTTTTTAGTTCGCAATATAAGTTTACCGCTTTGTTTAATTCATTCCAATAGTATGCAGTGTCTTTCACTCCGGTGTTAATGAAGAAGTGCAACATCTTAAGTTCTACTTGTGGGTTGTTTGCGATGTGCTTAGTATAATATGGAATAATGTCATTGTATCGGACACCTAGGCGTGAAGTATAGAAATCAAACTTTGGTTCTTCTTCTGCTGCAATTCGAATACCTACTTTAAACTTGATGTCAAAGTCTTTTAAGAATAAGTCTAATTCAAATTTATTGTCAAGAATTGGAATAACATTTGTGAAGCCTTGACGCATTAAATTCTGAATGTTTTCGACATATTGAGGGCGTTTAAAGCCATTACATACGACGAAAGTATCAGTTTTGAGTAACCCTTGTTCGTACAAAGATTCCATTATGTTGATATCAAATGCAGAAGAAGTTTCAAGATGAACACCTTGTTTTAAGACCTCTTCCATGACAAAAGAGAAATGCGAGCTTTTTGTACAGTAGCAATAGTTATAATCGCCGTTATAATCAACTTTGGCCATTGCAACATTAAACATGCGACGTGCTTTTTGTATATTCTGCGCTATCTTAGGTAAATATGATATTCGTAACGGCGTTCCATACTGTTTAATAATGTCCATAAGTGGCACGCCGCACCACTCTAATTCATTCTCTACAATGTTGAATTCTTCGTTTGGAAATTCAAAGCTTTGTTCGATAAGATCAATGTACTTATTTTTCATTTCTTCGATCTAAATAATTAGAATAATGTAAATGAGTTAGATTTGTTTTTGCTTTTCGATGTAAGCAAGTTAGATTGTTCTTTTTGACTTAGAAAAGCTTGCAAAAGTAATTATTTATTTCTATTCATCAATGAATTGAGCGATGTATTTTGAAAAATACTTGATCGTTTGGTTGTTGTGTTTGAGCTGGTATTGTTCGTTATGAATTACGTTTAAAGGAATGGTTTATAAGCTTTGTTATCGAATGAATCTCTCAATAGGTTTGTGTTGCATAAATTTATCTGGATGCTAAGGAAGGCTCTGTTGCTTATGTTTATCGAGAAACAACAAATTAGTTTTGATATTCAAAAAAATATATCTTACTTTGTATTTTAAACTCGTTGCTAATCCTTTCACAATAAAATAAATGAAGCGAATAAAAACGTTATGTATAGTTCTGTTAATCGTTTTCTTTGGAAACGTTTATGAAGGTGCTATCTTGCCTTTTATAGATGGTGTTAAATACGGTATGGCCATAGCCAAATATCAACTGGAACATAGAGAAAAGACTGATGAGTTTGTTTTGTTGGATGTGGTTTCCAAGAATTCTAGTTTCTTGGAAGAATCAGAAACCAATCTAAAAACAGGTGATAGGGTTTTAATTCGCCCAAATAATGTAACTGTTCTGGTTCATTCGTTGCCAGGGAAGCCTGTACTGTGGCTGGTGCTACAAATTGTTTATTTTGTGTTTGTGTTGATTACTTTAGCTTTAGGAATTTGGATCCCCTTTCTTGTTGTGAAAATTGTAAGATCTTTACAAAACTCGCAAGTTTTTGATCGTGAAATAATAAGAAAAATTAATCGGATAGGAGTTATATTGCTGATAACAGGAGTTTTGGGTTCGTTGCTTCAAGCAATGAACGTTTATTCTGCAGAAACTATGGTTGATCTGTCGAACTACAACTTTACATATGCGAAAGTGATTGATTTTAACCCGATTATTATGGGTGTTGTTATTCTGATTATGAATGAAATTCTTAAAGTTGGAACTGAAATAAAGGAAGAGCAGGATTTGACAATATAAAAACGATGAACCATAATGCAATATAAAATAATATGCAGGATGGATTTATTTAACCAAAGAAATAGAAAACTGAAAATTATGCCAATAATTGTAAACTTGGATGTAATGATGGCTCGACGAAAGATTTCGCTTAATGAGTTGTCTGAAAAGGTGGATATTACACCTGCAAATTTGTCCATTTTAAAAACCGGTAAAGCCAAGGCAATTCGTTTCAGTACTCTTGAGGCAATTTGTAAGGTGCTTGATTGCCAGCCTGCGGATATTCTTGAATATCAACAGACGAAACCGTAATTCATTGCGAAGCTGTGTGATATGATTTTGTGATTTTATTTAAACGATACGTATTCTTCTATAAACAATGTGTGATTCTTGCAATATGAAAAGGAACAATGTCTTAAAGTGTTTTTTCATTATTATAGCTCTGTCGTTAGGAAATGTTAGTATGTGGGGTCAGGCTACTTTGCCATTTGCTTATGATGCCGGAAATCCTGGAAGTTCTATCGTGGGGTTAACGCAGTCGGGTCTTGGAACTGTTGATTATTCATCTTCTCCCAAAATGAAATTTTCCTCAACTGGAGCTTCATTAACGTTGAACTTTACAGGTACTCCAGGTGTGCTTTCATTTAAAATAAAATGGTACCAGATGACTTCTGCGTCCCGTTTTCCCGGAGATTTTACTCTAATGGAATCTTCAGATGGTAAAATGTACACTATTGTTCAAGTCTATAATTCAACGAACGGAACCGCATTGACAAATGGTATAGTTGTTACTGAAACATTTTCGACATTGTTGCCAACAAGTCGCTATGTGAAATGGATTTATACCACCAGGGTAAATGGAAATATTGCGATCGGTGCAATTAATCTGACGGCAGGGGCTGTTTTATCGGTTTCTTCAAAAGCTCTTAGTGGTTTTACATACATATATGGTAATGCATCAACTGTGGAGCGAAGTTTCACAGTTGGTGGGAATAACTTTACTCACGACATTTCCATAACTCCACCTTTAGATTATGAAATCTCTACAGGAACTGGCAGCTCGTTTCAGCCAGCTAATACTGTTGTTCTTTCACCTTTGGGAGGGATAATAAACAATACGACTATTTATGCTCGACTGAAATCGGGGTTGACGACAAGTAATTATAATGAAAATATTTTAGTGTCTTCTATCGATGCAGCCAGTCAAACTGTTAGTTGTGTGGGAAGCGTGACTCCGGTGCCAACTCTTGCTGTATCGGATGTGTCGAATCTTAGCTTAAATGCAACTGTTGGAAGTTCAAATTCGCAAACAATAAATGTTAGTGCTGTAAATTTAAGCCATGATTTGGGATTGTCGTTGATTGGTGCCGATGCTAATCAGTTCTCGCTTTCTCAATATTCGGTCCCACTAGCCGCTGGTTCAGTGCCGAAAACGATTATAACTGTAACTTATTCACCAAACTCAGTAGGAAATCATACGGCAACTTTAATGATGTCAAGTAATGGGGCAATGGATGTGAGCAGGACTTTAAATGGTGTGTCTACAGTTGGTACGGGTCTCGATGATGTAAGTACGCGTTTAAGCGTCTCTGTTTTTGATGGAAATATAATATTTACTTCTACCACCGCAGATGAAACTGTTCAAATTTACAATGCAATTGGACAGAAAATAATGCAAAGACCTATCATAGAGGGTTTAAATAAAATTCCTGTTTCAGAAAAAGGAGTGCTGCTAGTGAAGGTTGGTAACAGAGTTGGCAAAGTGATATTGTAGAAAGGTGTTTTTTACAATATGATGACGGCAATCTATTGAATTATGCCTGGATAATAACGTTTTGTTGTTATAAATTCATCCTGTGTTTGAATAGCTAAAATGAGTTTAATGTCTTTATTTCAAGCAAGATGAATAGGATGTATTTAACTTTCTAGACCTGTTTTGGCTCGAGGATATTGTAGAATATTTACAACATTTTTGTTGTTATTATGTAAGTTTATTCCTATTCAGACTACAATAATAAATCCATTCTGTAGGTTCTGATTTCTTTGGGTAAATTTCCCGCTGCTTACAGAGAATAGAAGCTTATTTCCCGCTGCCTCGACCGCTTCCGGCGTGGGTTATTTATTATTGCATTATTTAAGTTTATTAAAAATAAACTTATGTCAAAACCTTTTCTCCAACTCATCTAGTGTGAAAATAGTCATAATTTTTTTACCTTTAGGTGAGAAGTTATGATTGTCACAAGCAAAAAGACGGTCAATAAGGTCGCTCATTTCCTCAGGGGAAAGCTGTTGTCCTGATTTCAAGGCAGAAGCCTCTGCTAAGGATAAAGAAATGGCTTCGTGAATATTGGCGGTTGGGTCCTGCGCAGTAGTTTTTGCTTTGTCGAGCATATCGAGGAGCAAGTCAATCACACTGCCGGTTCCAACATGAGTTGATACCCCTTTTACGCTATATGAATGGTTTTCCAATGCCTCAAATTCAAAACCCATGTGCTTCAAATCGGGGAGGATTTGCTCAAAAAATAACGCGTCATCTGCGCTTAGCTCCAGCACTTCAGGGAAGAGAACCCGTTGCGATATACCTTTTGAATTTTTAATCTGGCTTAGAAATAAATCGAACAGAATGCGGGTATGTGCCCGGTGTTGGTCAATCATCAAGAGGCCCGATTTTATTCCTGTCAGAATATATCGGTTTTTGTATTGATAATTTTCTGCCCGAGTTTCCAGATTCTCAATGACTTGCTGCTGCTCTTGTTGCGTGAATGAAGCGGTGATGGGTAGGTTTTCATTTGGTTCCCAGTCGATTGATGACTCAATTGGCTGTGTTTCTTTTTTTTCAAATCCACCGTATAAATCTTCCCAATCGAGTACCGGACGTTTGTAATTTGTTGTACCGAATGGATTATAATTTGGATTAAAGTTTGTCTGTGGTGGGCGTATGTTCTCTACAGGCATACTTGTAGGCATGTCCACGGCACCCTCCTGATCAAAATCAATGGACGGAACAATATTGAATTTTCCCAAAGCTTCTTTTATGGCTGCTGAAAGAATAGACCAAATGGCCTGTTCATTTTCGAACTTAATTTCTGTTTTGGTTGGATGAATGTTGACATCGATAGTTTGCGGATCGACTTCGAAATAAATGAAATAGTTTGGACTTTCAGAGGCTTGAATCATTTGGTTATAGGCCAACAAAACCGCTTTATGAAAATACGAGTGACGCATATATCTACCATTGACAAAGAAGTATTGTGTCGCTGATTTTTGGGCATATTCGGGTTTGCCTACGTAACCATGAATGTTCACTAGATTAGTAGAGGTTTCTATAGTTAATAGCTGCTGTTGCCAACGCTTCTTTGTGCTTTTGCCAAATATATTTTCGATGCGGACTTTATTATTGGAAGCTGGAAGCTGGAAAATTTCCTCATCACCATCATAAAAAGAAAATGCAACAGTGGAATTGACCAAAGCGATTCGGTAAAACTCATTTAGTATATGACTTTTTTCTACATTATCGCTTTTTAAAAAGCGACGGCGAGCCGGAACATTGAAAAACAGGTTCTTAACTTGAAATGATGTTCCTAAGTCGCATTGAACTGTTTCTTGTTTGAAAACTCGTGTTCCGGCAATTTCAACCAATACGCCCAGTTCGTCTTCTGTGCGGCGGGTACGTAATTCCATTTGCGCAACAGCGGCCATAGAAGCTAATGCCTCACCACGGAAACCCATGGTTCGAAGCGAAAACAGATCATCTGCACTTTTTATCTTCGATGTTGCATGACGTTCGAACGCCATGCGTGCATCTGTTTCACTCATTCCTTTGCCATTATCAACTACTTGTACCAACGTGCGACCAGCATCTTTTATGACAATTTGAATAAAAGTTGCTCCTGCATCAATTGAATTTTCAACCAACTCTTTCAGTACCGAAGCGGGACGCTGAATTACTTCACCAGCCGCTATTTGATTGGCTACTGAATCGGGTAAGAGATGAATTATATCGCTCATTTTTTTTGAATAAAAACCAAATAAGTAGTTAGACAAGCACTAATTGCTTGCAACCAACTACTTATTGTTAATAATAACTATCTATAAATTAGTTGAATTTCCCGTCGAATTGTACATTCATGTCGTTTACAAACTGGCGGATACGTTGTTCGTTTTCGAGTTTGCAAATAAGTAGAACATTATCAGACTCAGCAACAATATATCCTTTTAAGTCCTGAATAACTGCCAGTTTTTCGGAAGGAAGAACAACAATATTATCTTCGCTCTCGTAGAATGCAGTGTCACATTTTAACGTTACGTTCTCATGTTCATCCTTTGGCGACATTTCATAAAGCGACCCCCATGTGCCTAAATCAGTCCAGCCAAAATCGGAACATAGAACATGCACATTTTCTGCTTTTTCCATAATTCCGTAATCAATAGAGATGTTTGGACAGGAAGGATACATTTCATCTATAAATGCTTGTTCTTTATCAGTGTTGTAAAATTCCTTGCCTGCGTTAAACTTGGTAGCAACTTCAGGCAGCAATTTATTAAATGCTTTGACAATAGTTTGAAGATTCCAAAGAAAAATTCCTGAGTTCCAGAAAAATTCCCCTGTTTCGTAAAAAACCTGAGCTAATTCGGCATTCGGTTTTTCAGTGAAAGTTTTTACCTTGCGTAAATTGGTTTCGCCTTCGTCAATTTGGATGTAACCATATCCGGTTTCAGGACGACTTGGTTTGATTCCCAAGGTCAACATGCAATCGTTTTTTTCTACGAAATCCAATCCGCTTTTGATTGTATCTAAAAAATCAGTTTCTTTTAAAATTAAGTGATCCGATGGCGCAACAATGATGTTAGCTTTGTCTGTCATGGCTTTTATGCGATTTACCGCATAAGCGATGCAAGGAGCTGTGTTTCGTCTGTTAGGTTCCAGTAGAACCTGATCGGCTTTGATTTCAGGTAATTGTTCTAAAATCAAATCTTTATAAATGACATTAGAAACGATAAGTATATTTTCAGCAGGTACTAAATGATGTATTCTATCAAATGTAAGTTGCAAGAGAGAACGCCCGGTGCCAAAAAAATCGAGAAATTGTTTAGGACGGTTATTACGACTGAATGGCCAGAAGCGGCTACCTACGCCACCTGCCATAATTATACAATAATTGTTTTCCATTTTAACGAAAGGTTAGAGTCTAAAACTCGGATTGATTCTAAAAATTGTACTAAGATACTGCGTTTTTCTGACTAAACCAAAACTTGTAACCACAAAAAAACGAGCTTGCCTTCAAAAAGGAAACAAGCTCGTTCGTTAAGAGTTGTAATACTAGAAGTTAGTTATTCTTCAGTTTCACGTTCTTCAATATCTAACACGTTTCTGCGTGCATCAACTTTTTTGTCATACTCATCGCGTGAGTAAACTACAATTTTGTCGAAGTCACGTTGACCTGTTCCAGCAGGAATCAAGTGCCCGCAAATAACGTTTTCTTTCAAGCCTTCCAATCTGTCTACTTTTCCGTTGATAGCAGCGTCGTTCAATACTTTCGTAGTTTCCTGGAAAGAAGCGGCTGACATAAAGCTATTTGTTTGAAGAGCAGCACGGGTAATACCTTGTAAAATCTGATTTGAAGTAGCAGCAATAGCATCGCGAGTCTGAACCAACTTCATATCACGGCGTTTCAGCATACTATTTTCGTCACGGAGTTTACGTGGAGTAATAATTTGTCCCGGTTTCAGCGTTACTGAATCACCGGCATCTAAAATTACTTTTTTACCCCAGATGCGATCATTCTCTTCCATGAAATCGTGTTTGTCAACGATTTGTTTTTCGAGGAAGCGAGTATCACCTTGGTCGAGGATTTCCACTTTACGCATCATCTGACGTACAATTACTTCAAAGTGTTTGTCATTAATCTTCACACCTTGCAAGCGATAAACGTCCTGAACTTCGTTTACAATATAATCCTGAACCGCAGTTGGCCCTTTAATTAATAGAATATCCGAAGGTGTAGTTGCGCCTTCCGAAAGCGGTGTTCCAGCACGTACAAAGTCATTTTCCTGAACCAGGATTTGACGCGATAATGGAATCATGTACTTCTTGATTTCACCGGTTTTCGAAGTAACAGTTAATTCGCGGTTACCACGTTTGACTTTTCCGAAGGTTACTTCACCGTCGATTTCAGCTACAACAGCTGGATTCGATGGGTTACGAGCTTCAAATAATTCAGTCACACGTGGAAGACCACCGGTAATATCACCTGCTTTACCAACGGCACGTGGAATTTTCACCAACATTTGACCGGTTTTAATCTTATCGCCGTTATCCAACACCAAGTGGGCACCCACTGGTAAATTGTATGTACGAAGAATTGAACCATCTTTTGATACAATGTGAGCACTTGGAACTTTATTGCGATCTTTCGACTCGATAAGAATTTTTTCGCGTAATCCGGTAGCATCATCTGTTTCAGTTTTGAAAGTAACACCTTCAATTACATCTTCAAATTCAATTTTACCATCGGTTTCTGAAATAATCACCGCGTTAAATGGATCCCATTCGCAAATAACTTGACCCTTAGTTCCCAGTTCACCATCTTTGACATATAATTTGGATCCATAAGGAATGTTTTGTGTGGTAAGGGCAATTCCAGTATTTACGTCTACAACACGCATTTCAGTCAGACGGCTTACTACTACCTGGTGAACATTAATATTGTCTTCAATAGCATCTACCGTACGAAGTTCATCAAATTCAAGACGACCGTCGTAACGCAAAGTAATTTTGGATTCGGCGCCCACGTTTGAAGCAACCCCACCAACGTGGAACGTACGCAGTGTCAACTGAGTACCTGGTTCACCGATTGACTGAGCTGCGATTACACCCACAGCTTCACCCATGTGTACCATTTTACCTGTTGCCAAGTTGCGTCCATAACATTTAGCACAAACACCTTTTTTCGATTCGCAAGTCAATACTGAACGGATTTCAACACGTTCGATAGGTGAATCTTGAATCTTTCTTGCATGTGTTTCTGTAATTTGTTCACCCGAGGCAACTAATAATTCAGCTGTAAGTGGGTGGTAAATATCATGAACAGAAACACGACCAAGAATACGTTCAAAAAGCGAAGAAATGACTTCTTCATTATTTTTCATTTCAGTGGCAATCAAACCACGTAAAGTACCACAATCATCTTCATTGATAATTACGTCTTGTGAAACATCAACCAAACGACGGGTTAAGTACCCTGCATCGGCTGTTTTCAAAGCCGTATCCGCCAAACCTTTACGAGCACCGTGGGTAGAAATAAAGTATTCCAATACCGAAAGGCCTTCTTTAAAGTTTGACAAAATAGGGTTTTCAATAATCTGACCACCTTCGGCACCTGATTTTTGAGGCTTTGCCATCAAACCACGCATACCTGAAAGTTGTCGAATTTGCTCTTTAGAACCACGAGCCCCAGAATCTAACATCATATAAACTGAGTTAAATCCTTGGTTGTCTGTCGAGAGTTGCTTCATTAAAATGTTTGACAACTTCGAGTTAATGTGAGTCCATGTATCAATAATCTGATTGTAACGTTCGTTAAAGGTAATGAAACCCATATTGTAGTTATTCAGAATTTCTTCAACCTCTGCATTACCTTCTTTTACCAGAGTTTCTTTTTCTGGTGGTATGATAACGTCGTTCAAATTAAATGATAAACCTCCTTTGAAGGCCATGTAGTAACCTAAATCTTTGATATCATCCAAGAACTGAGCCGTACGAGCTACTCCACAAACATCAATTACGTTGCCGATAATGTCACGTAAAGATTTTTTAGAAAGTAATTCGTTGATATATCCAACTTTAGTAGGAACACATTTGTTGAAAAGAATACGTCCGACAGTTGTTTCGATAATCATGTCAACCAATTCGCCTTCTGCATTCAAATCTTTGGTTTTTACCTTAATAGGTGCGTGCAAAGCTACTTTCCGTTCGTTGTAAGCGATTTCAGCTTCTTCCGGCGAATAGAATCTAAGTCCTTCTCCCAATGCTCCGGGACGTGGTTTGGTAATATAATACAAACCTAAAACCATGTCCTGAGATGGTACTGTAATTGGAGCACCATTTGCCGGGTTTAAGATATTGTGCGAAGCCAGCATTAACATTTGGGCTTCAAGAATTGCTTCATTTCCAAGTGGCAAGTGAACTGCCATCTGGTCACCATCAAAGTCGGCATTGAAAGCCGTACAAGAAAGTGGGTGAAGTTGAATTGCTTTTCCTTCAATCATTTTTGGTTGGAATGCCTGAATACCTAAGCGGTGAAGAGTAGGGGCACGGTTTAGTAATACGGGATGACCTTTCATCACGTACTCTAAAATATCCCAAATCACAGGGTCTTTGCGATCGACAATTTTCTTCGCCGATTTTACCGTTTTTACAATTCCGCGTTCGATAAGTTTGCGGATAACAAACGGTTTATATAGTTCGGCAGCCATATCTTTTGGCAAACCGCATTCGTGCATTTTTAATTCCGGACCAACAACAATTACCGAACGAGCTGAATAATCGACACGTTTACCAAGTAAGTTTTGACGGAAACGACCTTGTTTACCTTTCAACGAATCAGAAAGCGACTTCAATGGACGGTTAGCATCGGTTTTTACAGCACTCGATTTGCGTGAATTATCGAACAATGAATCCACAGCTTCCTGAAGCATACGTTTCTCGTTACGAAGAATTACTTCCGGAGCTTTGATTTCGATCAAACGTTTCAGACGATTGTTACGAATAATAACACGGCGATACAAGTCGTTCAAATCGGAAGTAGCAAAACGACCACCATCTAGTGGAACTAACGGACGCAATTCGGGCGGAATAACCGGAACGATTTTGATAATCATCCACTCCGGTTTGTTACGCATTTTAGAAGCACGGAACGATTCTACAATTTGCAGACGTTTCAATGCTTCGTTTTTACGTTGTTGCGAAGTATCGTTATTTGCTTTGTGACGCAAGTCGTATGACAATACATCTAAATCCAAACGACTTAACATATCATGAATTGCATCTGCACCCATTTTAGCAATAAACTTTTCCGGGTCAGTGTCTTCTAATAATTGATTTTCACGTGGAAGAGCTTCCAGAATATCTAAATATTCATCTTCTGAAAGTAATTCTCCTTTCGCAATATTTTCACCGTTTTCAAGAATACCTCCCTGGATGATGACATATTTTTCGTAATAAATAATTGAATCAAGTTTTTTTGTTGGCATACCAAGCAAATAACCGATTTTGTTCGGCAGCGAGCGGAAATACCAAATATGAGCTACAGGAACTACCAATTGAATGTGTCCCATGCGTTCACGACGAACTTTTTTCTCAGTCACTTCCACACCGCAACGGTCGCAGACAATGCCTTTGTAACGGATACGTTTGTATTTTCCGCAATGACATTCGAAATCCTTGGTAGGACCAAAAATGCGTTCGCAGAACAGACCATCACGTTCTGGTTTGTAGGTACGATAATTAATGGTTTCGGGTTTGAGAACCTCGCCACTCGATAATTTCAATATTTCTTCGGGCGATGCTAGACCAATCGAAATTTTATTAAAATTACTCTTTACCTTATTATCATTTTTAAAAGCCATATCTCTGTTTTATAAAGAGTTATAAGATTTACATTTTTTGAAAATACAATTTAGAATAGATTTATAAGCGAAAGTTTATACTTGGTTTTTACACCAAATATAAACCATCGATACTTATATTTTAATCTAAACTGATGCTCAGACCTAGTCCGCGAAGTTCATGCAACAACACGTTGAGTGACTCCGGAATTCCAGGTGTTGGCATTGGATCGCCTTTTACAATCGCTTCGTAAGTGCGGGCACGTCCCATAACGTCATCCGATTTTACCGTCAGAATTTCTTGCAAAATGTGAGCTGCACCGAATGCTTCGAGTGCCCAAACTTCCATTTCTCCGAAACGTTGACCCCCGAATTGCGCTTTACCACCAAGAGGCTGTTGAGTAATAAGCGAGTATGGTCCGATAGAACGCGCGTGCATTTTATCTTCAACCATGTGACCCAATTTCAACATATAAATAACACCTACTGTAGCTGTTTGGTCAAAACGTTCACCGGTTCCACCATCGTACAAATAAGTCTTACCGTAATTTGGCACACCGGCTTTGTCGGTCCATGCGTTCAAATCATCCATGCTAGCTCCATCAAAAATAGGAGTTGCAAAACGCAAACCTAATTCTTTTCCAGCCCAACCAAGTACGGTTTCAAAAATCTGTCCAAGGTTCATACGCGAAGGTACACCCAGTGGATTCAACACGATATCTACCGGAGTCCCATCTTCGAGGAATGGCATATCTTCCTGACGAACGATGCGAGATACAATACCTTTGTTACCGTGACGTCCAGCCATTTTATCGCCAACACGAATTTTTCGTTTTTTGGCAATATAAACTTTGGCTATTTGTACAATACCATTTGGAAGTTCATCTCCGATGGTAATATTAAATTTCTGACGTTTAATCTGAGCATCCAATTCCTTGTGTTTTCTCAGATAATTCATTATCAATTGTTTTACCAAGTCATTCTTATGTGAGTCGGTAGTCCATTTGCTTAATTGAACTGCAGTATAGTCGATTTCACGCAAGCGTTCGATAGTGAATTTACTGTTACGCGAGATAATATCTGTTCCTAAGAAATCTTTTACGCCGGCTGATGTTTTATCACCAAGCAATAAGATCAGTTTCTCAACCAATGTATCACGTAAAATGGCTGCCTGATTTTCAAACTCCTCATCCAATTTTGGAAGAACAGCTTTGTCGGCCAGTTTTGATTTACGGTTCTTTTGAGCTTTGGAAAATAAACGTTTGCCAATAACTACACCCGACAATGAAGGAGTTGCTTTCAGTGAAGCATCTTTCACATCACCTGCTTTGTCACCAAAGATGGCACGAAGCAGTTTTTCTTCTGGTGAAGGATCTGATTCTCCTTTAGGAGTGATTTTACCGATAATAATATCACCTGGCTCGATGCGGGCACCAATGCGGATAATACCATTTTCGTCCAAATCTTTAGTAGCTTCTTCGCTCACGTTAGGAATGTCAGAAGTGAATTCTTCGATGCCACGTTTTGTTTCGCGAACGTCCAACAATTGCTCAACTACGTGAATTGAAGTGAAGATATCTTCACGTACAACACGCTCGTTGATTACAATAGCATCCTCAAAGTTATAACCTTTCCAAGGCATGAAAGCCACTTTCAGATTTTTGCCAATCGCCAATTCGCCATTTTGAGTCGCATAACCTTCTGTCAGAATCTGACCGGTATGAACTTTTTCACCTCTTCCTACGATTGGACGTAAGTCGATAGTCGTATTTTGATTGGTCTTTTGGAATTTTGGTAGTTTATATTCTTTTACTGCCGATTCGAAGCTTACAAATTCATCTTCTTCAGAACGGTCATAACGAATTTTAATACAAGTTGCATCAACAAATTCAACAATACCTTCACCTTCTGCGGCTACCTGAGTACGTGAATCACGAATCAACTGAGCTTCAATGCCAGTACCAACAATTGGAGCTTCACACCGCAACAAAGGCACTGCCTGGCGCATCATGTTCGATCCCATCAGCGCACGGTTCGCATCATCATGTTCCAAGAAAGGAATCAAGGCTGCTGCGATCGAAGCAATTTGTGATGGCGAAACGTCCATTAAGTTTACTTCAGCAGGTGGAACAACAGGAAAATCAGCACCTAAGCGTGATTTTACTTTGTTACGGATAAATCCGCCATCTTCGTTCAAAGGTGCATTACCTTGAGCAATGATCAGATTTTCTTCTTCTTCAGCAGTGAAATATTCAATTCCTTCTTCAGTGGTATCAACAACTGAATCGGTTACCTTGCGGTAAGGAGTTTCGATAAAACCAAGTTCGTTGATTTTTGCATAAATACACAAAGAAGAAATCAAACCAATGTTTGGTCCTTCAGGAGTCTCAATTGGACATAAACGTCCGTAGTGAGTATAGTGTACGTCACGAACCTCAAAACCTGCACGTTCGCGTGATAAACCGCCTGGCCCCAGAGCTGACATACGGCGTTTGTGCGTAATCTCAGCTAATGGATTTTGTTGATCCATAAATTGAGAAAGTGCATTCGTACCGAAGAATGAGTTGATAACAGACGAAATACTTTTTGCGTTGATCAAATCGATAGGAGTGAACACTTCGTTGTCACGAACATTCATACGTTCACGAATGGTACGAGCCATGCGCGATAAGCCTACACCGAATTGATTATATAATTGCTCGCCTACTGTACGTACACGACGGTTGCTCAAGTGGTCAATATCATCAACATCTGCTTTTGAGTTAATTAACTCGATTAGATATTTGATAATCTCAATTATATCTTCTTTAGTCAGCACTTTAGTATCCATGCTGGTTGTCAAGTTCAATTTCCGGTTAATACGGAAACGACCCACGTCACCTAAATCGTAACGTTTTTCAGAGAAGAATAAGTTGTTGATTACTTCGCGAGCTGTTGAATCATCAGCCGGTACAGCATTACGTAATTGACGATAAATGTACAGCACAGCTTCTTTTTCCGAGTTACTTGGATCTTTTTGAAGTGTGTTGTAAATGATGGCATAGTCATTTTGATTGGCATCTGCCTTGTGAAGTAAAATGGTTGGCGTACCAGCTTCAATAATTTCGTCAATGTGGCTATTTTCTAAAATAGTTTCACGGTCGATAATTACTTCGTTACGCTCAATAGTTACTACCTCACCGGTATCTTCGTCCACAAAGTCTTCCACCCAGGTTTTCAAAACACGGGCTGCTAATTTCTGGCCGATAGCTTTTTTCAAACTAGTCTTGCTTACTTTAATTTCTTCGGCAAGATTGAAAATTTCTAATATGTCTTTATCGCTTTCGAATCCAATAGCACGAAGCAACGTAGTTACAGGAAGTTTTTTCTTACGATCGATATAAGCGTACATCACGTTGTTGATGTCGGTAGCAAATTCAATCCACGATCCGCGGAAAGGGATAATACGTGCGGAATATAATTTGGTTCCGTTGGCGTGAGTACTTTGACCAAAGAATACACCAGGTGAACGGTGGAGCTGCGATACAATGACACGCTCAGCACCATTGATAACAAAGGTTCCTTTAGCTGTCATATAAGGGATGGGTCCCAAATAGACATCTTGAATCACCGTATCAAAATCTTCGTGATCCGGATCGGTGCAATATAGTTTTAGTTTGGCTTTAAGCGGCACACTGTAAGTAAGGCCACGTTCTACACACTCATCAATCGAATAACGTGGAGGGTCAACGTAATAATCGAGAAATTCGAGGATGAAATTGTTTCGGGTATCAGCTATAGGAAAGTTTTCGGAAAAAACCTTATACAAACCTTCTGATTTTCTTTTTTCAGGAGCAGTGTCCATTTGAAAAAAGTCCTGGAAAGATTTTAACTGTACTTCCAAAAAGTCAGGGTATTCTAACTGATTTTTAATGGAAGCAAAATTTATTCTTTGATCTTTAGTTAATGACGACATTTTCAAAGAGGTTATTTGGGTGCGATGAACTCAATTATTTTATAGACAGAAAAAGGTTTAGAATCCCTCGGGATGAGGGGCTCTAAACCAAAGACCTGGTAATCAGGTTTTATTATTTAAGTTCAACTTCAGCTCCGCCTTCTACGAGTTGTTTTTTCAAGGCTTCAGCTTCGTCTTTTGTTGCACCTTCTTTGATTACTGAAGGAGCAGCATCTACCATATCTTTAGCTTCTTTCAAGCCAAGACCAGTAAGTTCTTTTACTAATTTGACGATAGCCAATTTATTAGCACCGGCTGCTTTCAATACTACGTCGAAAGCTGTTTTTTCTTCTACTACTTCAGCAGCAGCTGCAGGACCTGCAGCAACAGCAACAGCTGCAGCAGCTGGTTCAATACCATATTCATCTTTCAAAATTTGAGCTAACTCATTTACTTCTTTAACTGTTAAGTTAACCAATTGTTCTGCAAAAGCTTTCAAATCTGCCATTTTACTTATTTTTTATGTATTTGTTTTTTTATTTTACGATAAATTTTATCTCTCCGACAATGTTTTCAACACGCCGTGGATAGTTGAACCTCCTGATTGGAGTGCTGATATAACGTTCTTAGCAGGCGATTGCAATAAGCCAATAATTTCGCCGATAAGTTCGTTTCTGCTCTTCACGTGGATTAATGCCTCTAAGTTGTTTTCGCCAATGTAGAAACTTTCTTCAACATACGCAGCTTTCAAAATAGGTTTTTTGAGTTTGTTGCTTTTTTGTTTGCTGAAGTCACTAATCAATTTCGCTGGTACATTAGCTGTATTTGAAAGCATTAGTGATGTTGCTCCTGTGAGCGTTCCATAAAGTTCACTGAAATCTACTGATGAGTTATCAAGTGCTTTTTGAAGCAATGTGTTTTTTACAACAACAAGTTTTACATCTTCTTTGTAGCAAACTCTTCTTAATTCACTAGTTTGAGCAGCGTTCAATCCGCCTATGTCTGTCAAATAGAAGTGAGCATACTCTCCAAGAGTTGACTCAAGTTGTTTTATAATAGCGCTTTTATCTTCCTTTTTCATAAACTTTTAATTTTATTCTTCAATTGATTTGGGTTCAATCTTAATACCCGAACTCATTGTGCTTGAAAGATAAATGCTCTTTACATAAGTACCTTTTGCGGCTGTGGGTTTTAGTTTCATCAAAGTAGAAACAAATTCTCTGGCATTTTCCACAAGTTGTTCAGGAGTAAAAGAAACTTTTCCTACCGAAGTGTGGACAATACCATATTTATCAACTTTAAAGTCAATTTTTCCTTGTTTTACTTCTTTTACCGCTTTTCCAACTTCGTTGGTTACCGTGCCGCTCTTAGGATTTGGCATTAAACCACGAGGGCCTAAAACACGTCCTAAAGCACCCAATTTACCCATGATAGCAGGTTGAGTGATGATAACATCAACATCGGTCCAACCACCCTTGATTTTTTCGATATATTCATCGAGACCAACGAAATCAGCTCCGGCTTCTTTAGCCGCTGCTTCTTGGTCGGGAGTACATAATGCAAGAACCTTTACTTGTTTTCCGGTTCCGTTTGGCAGCGACACAACGCCGCGCACCATTTGGTTGGCTTTACGTGGGTCAACACCTAAGCGTACATCAATATCAACAGAAGCATCAAATTTCGAATTGGTAATTTCTTTTACCAACACTGTCGCTTCTTTGAGAGAATAGGCCTTTCCTGCTTCAATTTTTTCTAAAGCTAACCTTTGATTTTTTGTCAGTTTACTCATTTTAATTGAAGTTTGTTAATTATTTATATTTGGAAAAGTACCTTTTACGGTAATACCCATACTTCTAGCTGTACCAGCAACCATTTTCATAGCTGCATCTAATTCAAAACAATTCAAATCGACCATTTTGTCCGTTGCAATAGTCTGTACTTGTTCCCAAGTAATTTCAGCTACTTTTTTGCGGTTAGGCTCTGCCGATCCACTTTTCAGTTTAGTTACTTCTAATAATTGAATAGCAACAGGAGGAGTCTTTACAACAAAGTCAAAAGATTTGTCAGTATAATAGGTGATGACTGCAGGCAAAATTTTGCCCGGTTTGTCTTGGGTTCTGGCATTAAATTGTTTGCAAAACTCCATAATATTGATCCCTTTAGAACCTAATGCAGGTCCTACCGGGGGAGATGGGTTTGCCGCGCCTCCTTTAATCTGTAATTTAATAAGTCCAGCAATCTCTTTAGCCATAATGATTTAATTTTTGATGTTAAAGTGGAATTGTCGATTTGTAACAGCAATCAACTATTCCTTTTCTACTTGTGTGAAGGCAAGTTCGAGCGGAGTTTTCCGACCGAAAATCATAACCATAACTTTGAGTTTTTTCTTTTCGGAGTTTACTTCCTCAATTAGCCCGCTAAATCCACTGAAAGGACCAAAGATCACTTTCACGTTTTCACCAACATAGAAAGGAACTAACATTTCTTCTGCTGTTTCCTGAAGTTCATCCACAGTACCCAATATCCGATTCACTTCCGAAGGACGAATTGGAGTTGGAACATTGTTTTTTTCACCCAGAAATCCGATAACGTTTGGAGTATTACGCAGGCGGTGAGAAATTTCACCGATAAGATAAGCTTCTATCAATACATATCCAGGCATACAACTACGTTCTTTTGTAATTTTTTTGCCGTTACGAATTTGGTAAACTTTCTCAGTAGGGATTAATACCTGAGCAACATATTGACCAAGATCCGAATTTTTGATTTCTGCATCAATATATTCTTTTACCTTGTTCTCTTTTCCACTAATAGCACGCATTACGTACCATTTAAAATTTGTTGACTCAGACACTTTAATGACCTCCTTTGATTAAATTATGACAAAAGTCCGTAAATAATTTTCATGATACGCTCAAAACTTATATCCATAAGCCATACTATCAATGCAAGAATGATGGAAGCAATTAATACCACTACCGCACTGTTAGTAAGTTCCGACCGTGAAGGCCAAGATACTTTCTGAACAAGTTCTGAATAAGACTCTTTGATATAGTTAATTATCTTCATATTGTAAATAGAATTTGCACGGGCAGAGAGACTCGAACTCCCGACACCTGGTTTTGGAGACCAGTGCTCTACCAACTGAGCTACGCCCGTGTATTAAGTCGTTTCCCATTTCAGAGAAACGACTTTTGTTTTGGAAAACTTCTTAAATTACTTTTTCGATCTTACTACTCACCTCGTGGGAGGTTGGGAAAGATTTAGTATTAGTCAAGAAGTTCTGTGATTTGACCAGATCCTACTGTACGTCCACCTTCACGGATAGCAAAACGTAAACCTACGCTACAAGCTACTGGATAGATCAATGTTACAGTTAATTCCAAGTTGTCACCTGGCATTACCATTTCTGTTCCTTCTGGCAAAGTGATTTCACCAGTTACATCCAATGTACGGATATAGAACTGTGGACGGTAACGGTTGTGGAATGGAGTGTGACGTCCACCTTCTTCTTTTTTCAAGATATAAGCAGCAGCTTTGAAAGTAGTGTGAGGTGTTACTTTTCCCGGGTGGGTGATAACCATACCACGTTTGATACTTTCTTTATCGATACCACGAAGTAATAAACCTACGTTGTCACCAGCTTGACCATCGTCAAGGATTTTGCGGAACATTTCCACACCAGTTACAACTGATTTTAATGATTCGTGACCTAAGCCAATGATTTGAACTTCTTCACCAGTTTTGATTTTACCAGTTTCGATACGTCCAGTTGCTACAGTACCACGACCAGTAATCGAGAATACGTCTTCAACAGGCATCAAGAATGGTTTGTCTACAGCGCGTTCTGGCAATTCGATCCAAGTGTCAACTGCATCCATCAATTCCATTACTTTGTCTTCCCATTCTGGAACGCCATTCAATGCACCAAGTGCAGAACCACGGATAATAGGAGTATTGTCGCCGTCGAAATCATAGAATGAAAGCAACTCGCGCATTTCCATTTCTACCAGTTCCAACATTTCTTCGTCATCAACCATATCGCATTTGTTCATGAAAACAACAATACGAGGTACGTTTACCTGACGAGCTAAAAGGATGTGTTCGCGTGTTTGTGGCATAGGACCATCGGTTGCAGCAACTACAATGATAGCACCGTCCATTTGAGCAGCTCCAGTTACCATGTTCTTAACGTAATCCGCGTGGCCTGGACAGTCAACGTGCGCATAGTGACGATTAGCTGTTTGGTATTCAACGTGGGCAGTGTTAATAGTGATACCACGTTCTTTTTCTTCTGGTGCATTATCGATAGAATCGAAAGAACGCAATTCAGAAAGTCCCTTTTTTGCAAGTACTGTTGTAATTGCGGCGGTCAAGGTAGTTTTACCGTGGTCAACGTGTCCAATGGTACCTACGTTAACGTGGGGTTTTGATCTGTCAAATTTTTCTTTAGCCATAACTCAAAGATTATTTAAAATTAATTTATATGTTTTTATAAAAGCTCACAAAGTTGAGCTGTTGATGAGAATTGAACTCGCGACCTCTTCCTTACCAAGGAAGTGCTCTACCACTGAGCTACAACAGCAAAAAATGGATACTAAAATCATTTCTGATTTTATTTTCCATAATGGAGCGGAAGACGGGACTCAAACCCGCGACCCTCAGCTTGGAAGGCTAATGCTCTATCGACTGAGCTACTTCCGCAATTTTCAATTTGCCCATCACTCAATTTTCAATTTACCAATGCTTGATTGATAAGTTGTTTTAATTGAGATACTAGCTAATTGAATGGTGGGCAGTGAAGGATTCGAACCTCCGAAGTCGAAAGACAGCTGAGTTACAGTCAGCCCCAGTTGGCCACTTTGGTAACTGCCCATTTTTCCATTTCGATACAATAAATAAAGATCGTTGAGCCTCTTGTCGGATTCGAACCAACGACCCCGAGATTACAAATCACGTGCTCTGGCCAACTGAGCTAAAGAGGCAATGTGCTAGAGTCTAGCATTTTTGGCGTTTAAAAAGCCGTTTGAACACTCTGATTCAAACGGCTTGCAAATGTACGGAAATATTTTGGACTACAAAACATTTCCCGATATATTTTAGTTTTTAGTCGATTTTTCCTTGTATTTGCGGATCTGTTTCTCTAAGGCTTCGAGAGTTAGGTCTACAGCCTCTTCGAAAGAGTCACAAGTTTTAGAAGCGAAAAAATCAACATTCGGGATTGATACTTTCATTTCGGCCTCTTTGTTGGTTGCTGTTTCGGGTTTTACTACCTTTAAATATACTTCAATGTTTAAAATTTCATCAAAAAACTTTTCTAACTTCAACGTTTTTTTGTTAATGTAAGATTCTAGCGTGGTAGTTGCATCAAAATTGATGGATTGAATCCGTAGTTTCATAATAGCCTCCTTTTTTATTTTGCTCTTGGATGAGCTTGTTTATATATATTGTGTAGTTCTTCGAAACTCGCGTGTATGTATACTTGTGTTGCTGCCAGGCTGCTGTGTCCGAGTAATTCTTTTACGGCGTTTATGTCGGCTCCGCCATTGAGGAGGCTGGTGGCAAAAGTGTGACGAAGCACATGCGGGCTTCTCTTGTGCAAGTTGCTTACCTCTGACATGCTGTTGTGTACTATATTGTATAGCATTTTTGGGTACGTTTTTTTTCCATTGCGCCGTACGAATAGGTGTGGTTCAAAACTGTCTACGGACTTATTTCGTAACGTAATGTAGTGCTCTATATCGTTGCAGAGTGATTTGCCGATGGGGATGATGCGTTGTTTGTTGCGTTTTCCTGTAACTCGTATGCTTCCTTCCTGTAGGTTGATATCTTTGTCTTCGATATTCAGAAGCTCCGAAAGCCTTATTCCTGTTAGATAAAAAATAGATAATATTAATTGATCTCTTGTTGGCTCAAAGCTGTCGGGAATGAATGAATTGTTTAATGCGACGGTCATTTCACTTTCTTTAAAAAACGCCGGAAGAGGTTTCTTTGTTTTGGGCAAAACGATTTTTAACGTTGGGTTTGAATTTGCATATCCGCGTACTAGTAGAAACCGCCAAAATGATTTGAGAGTGGAAATTTTGCGAGATAACGTCCGTGCAGATGTTTTGTCGGACATTAATGATAGAATCCATTGCTGGATTTGTTGGGCGCTGACGGTTTTGGGGTTTAGTAGGCTGGGGGTGATCTTTAGAAAATCACAAAATTGAAGAATGTCGGTATGGTATGACAAAACAGTATGAGAAGAGTAGTTCTTCTCATACTGTAAATATTGCAGAAATTCGGTTACCATATAATATCGTATGTTCAATTCTGCAACGAAAATAGTTTAAATAATTCAAGAAAACAAGTTTTCCTTTTGTTATTTTCTATTCTTCGCTTAGATTCTTTTTTTGAACATAAATCGCGTGCATTTTTTCTTCGCGACCTACGATAGAAGGTTTGTCAAAGCATTGACGGCGACGAAGTTCTTTTACTACGCCTGTTTTTTCAAATTTACGTTTGAATTTTTTCAATGCTCTTTCGATGTTTTCGCCTTCTTTTACTGGAACTACGATCATAATTATTAATTATTTAATGTGTTTGTTTCTGTTTTTGATTTTGGACTGCAAAGATAGATAATCATTTTGGATTATCCAATAAATTTTTTCTTTTTCTTGGATGAATGAGTTTGGGATTGAAATATAAACATGTTTACTTTGAGATATATAGTGAAGTGCAAGCTCTAACTTCATAGTTTTGGGTTTTGTTCGTAGTTGGCGAAATACTTTTATTGGTTGATTTTTTTCAGGATGAATCCTTTTTTAGAGTTGGTTTTGTGCAGTTCTTGGTTGTGTTGTCAAATCGTTTTTTTCTTTGTGTGTGATAAGATAATTCTTTGTGAAAGAATATTATTTATCCGAAATGTTAATTTACTAGAGATTTCCCATTTGCAGATAACTTACTCGAATTTTAGTTGTTGTAATTGAATAAAATATGATTGTCCGCATAATATTCGATGTGTTTCTGTAATTTTATTCTGGCATTATATTTGCATTTAACTGGTAAAACATAAAAACTAAAACATATGAAACGATTTAAGAACCATGCTTTGATAGTCTCTACAGTGCTTTTTGCATTGATATTTTCCGGTTGTGATATGTATAGTTATGTTACGCCTGTATCGCAAACTCGTTATGAGAATCCAGAATGGGCTCCTCCTTATTATCCGGGGGTTCGTTATTATTATTTGCCCGATATTGAGGCTTATTACGATCTTTCTTCCAGACAGTTTGTCTATCTTTCCAATGGACGATGGTATGATTCGGCACAATGTCCTTCAATTTATGCCGGATTTGATTTGAATAATTGTTTTGCAATTGCGCTAGATGTTAATATCTATCAACCTTGGATGCATCATCATTATTATGTATCGCACTATCCGAGATATTATTATCGTGACTATTATGATCATAGTAATATACCTTATGTCAGAGGATTTAATGAAAATAGCAAAAGTGCTATTTACTGGTCTGAGAACGAAAGGCATCGTGCACGAAATTGGGATAATGATGGTTTGAAGACGAATCGTCAGTTTAAGTATACAAAAGAAGACCGGAGACAACAATATAACTGGAATAATAGTGGAACTTCTACCCGTTCTTCGGATAATACTAGAAATAATGCAACCACGCGTACTCCAGATAACAATAATGCAAGGAATCAGACCCAAAATAGAGGTAATAACAATGTAGCTCCTACGCGTTCAACAGGAACTGATAATAACCGTCAACAGCAAGGTACAACTTCAGGACCTACGGAAACGACGCGAAATACGAATTATTATGGGCGGACTATCGGGCAGCCAGTAAAAGTGGAAAAACAAATGCGTCAACAACCGAGGACTCCAACTAGTGGAAATCAGAATAACCGAAGCAGTGAAAATAGGAATGAGCGAAATAATCAGGAGCGAAAATAAGTTTCCGAGAATAAATTGCCCCGATTTGTGTTTTGCAAGTCGGGGCAATTTTTTGAGCTGCGCTTAGATTTAGATTGAAACAGTAGCCTGTTTATGTAAATGAGCTGTTTAATATTTCCTTTAGTTCCGCCATGCCTTCCGAAGCTCCTTTTTGAATTATGGTTACATTTTTCGTGTATGTATTTACTTCGTGTGGGTCGATAAGAAAAATCGGAGTAGTAGGTTTTACGAAGTTTATCAGGCTTGCTGCGGGATAAACCTGCATGGAAGTTCCGATTATGATTAGAATGTCGGCTTCTTTTGTAATTTGAATGGCGTTTTCAATTTCGGGCACGGCCTCACCAAACCAGACAATGTGCGGACGTAGTTGGTAACCCTTCGGACATAGATCTCCTAAATGGGTTTCGTAATTATCCGTGGTCAACTCAAATACTTCCTCGGAAGGTGAGGTAGAGCGAACTTTCATTAATTCGCCGTGCAGATGTATGATGTGGGAGCTTCCTGCTTGTTCATGTAGATTGTCTACGTTTTGAGTAATTATTTGGACGTCAAAGTGTTTTTCTAACTCCGTTAATGCTGTGTGTCCTGCATTGGGTTTGGCTGTAAGCAGTTGTTTGCGACGCTGATTGTAGAAGTCGAGTACCAAAGTTGGATTGCGCTGCCAGCCATTGGGCGTTGCCACATCTTCCACTCTGTGTTGTTCCCACAGTCCACCTGCATCGCGAAAAGTATTGATACCACTCTCGGCGCTCATGCCTGCACCTGTAAGTACGACTATTTTTTTCATGATTCAATTTTTATTTGTCAATGCAAAGGTATAAAATTATTAAGTGCAGATAATTAATTGCTGTTTTTTTTCTATATTTGTGAATTTTGAATTAACAAAAAGATATGAAAACATTTTATTTGCAGCAAGACGGTTATCGGCTGTTTTGTAAACAAATTAATCGCTTTCCTGTTGATAATACTAACTCAACTTTGGTCTTTCTACACGATTCTTGGGGTGCGTTGAAATGTGGGGTGATTTTCCTGAAGCTTTAGTAGAACTGAGTGGGCTGAATGCATTGGTTTTCGATCGTCGTGGATATGGCCAATCATCTGAATTTGCAGTTGCTCAGCGCACTGAATTTTACTTGCACGATGAAGCTCATGAGTTAGCCAAAGTTCTGGATGCATGCAATATACAGCATGCGGTTCTTTATGGGCATAGCGATGGTGCGACTATCGCTTTATTGGCAGCCGTTCTTTATCCGGATCGGATTAAGGGTTTGATTTTGGAGGGAGCACATAGCTTTATCGAAGATTCAGGCAAAGCTGCTGTATCCGAAACTCGTGAACGGGCAAAAACAACGGGCTTGCTAAGTGGCTTGGCTAAATATCACGGAGATAAAGCCACAGAGCTTTTCCGACTCTGGCATGAAACGTGGCTGAGCGATTATTTTGCAAAATGGACGATTGTGCCGCTACTTCATCAAATCTGCTGTTCGGTTCTGGCATTTCAAGGTGAAAATGATGAATTCGGAAGTGTCGAACAGCTCCATATTTTAAAAAAGGAGATACCAGCTTCGGTTGTGATTTCGGAAATACCTAATGCCGGGCATACACCACGGAAGGAAGCGGAAGAAGCAACAATGAAACTTGTGAGTAACTGGATTGTAGATAACAAAATATAAAATTCGACAAATATATGAACGAACTACTTGGCAATAATTATGTGCGAATAATATTTAGCACGTTTGTGATTTATCTTTTTATAGTCGTTGCCATTCGTTTGTTTGGAAAGAAAGAGCTTGCTCAGCTTTCGGTGGTTGACTTGGTTTTTATTTTGCTGATTAGTAATGCAGTCCAGAATGCTATGGTTGGTCCGGATTCAACACTGAGTGGGGGGTTGGTGGC
>DATFAW010000313.1:0-3294 GCA_035254165.1 Paludibacter sp. | reverse complement strand
CATGATTCAAGTGGACATAAAAAACAGGTTCAGACAAACTGCACACACGCCGACACAAGTCTATGAATTTTGCCAAAGCCATTAAATAACAGGATATAGATCTCACCGATTTGGAATCCATCTTTTTCCTGAAATGTGTTGGTTGCACAGTGCATATTTTGCTAAGTGATAAAGGAGACCGCCTGCAATCCAGACTCAAAGAATGGGGCGCGAATGCCTAAGTCCTGAAGTATTTTTATAAATCGGCAACAAAGTTGTATGAAATATATCATAAACAGCATTTGGAAAATTTTCTGAATTCCCCAAAACCGGATTGGGAGAAACTGATAAAGTGAGCAATGGCTGAATCGGAATTCTTTTCAAACCAGGCGGCAAAGCCACAAAGAAGAACGAGGATGCCGCCAGCTATTTTCCGCTGTTTATACTTTGATAGAATTCCTGCTTATAAGTCTCTCCAATAGGCAAAATCTTGTCGTGAATATACACGCGGTGACGTTCGATGCTTTTTATTTTTTGCAGGGATACAATAAAAGATTTGTGTATGCGGGCAAACATTTGTTTGGGCAAGGCCGCTTCCAGCTCTGCAAAAGTAGTTGAAGTCAGCATCTTTTCTGTAGGCAAAACAATGCAGCGGTAATCCCTCATACCCTCGATATATAATATCTGGTCGTAATCCACTTTCAGAATCCGGTAATCCACTTTCACGAAAATAAAGGAGTTAGCCGGTGATAATGAAACCGGTTGCACGTCGGCCTTTACTTTCTGTACGGCCTGTAGGAAACGTTCGAACGAGTAAGGTTTAAGCAAGTAATCGGCAATACCGTATTCGTATCCTCTCAGCGCATACTCGCTATAGGCTGTGGTAATAATTACCTGCGGTTTACTTATCAGCAAATCGAGCATTTGCAAACCGGTCAACCAATCCATTTGTATATCCAGAAACATCAATTGAACTTCGTTTTCCTGTAAATACGACAGTGCCTCCATACTGTTGGTAAACTTTGCTTTCAGTTCAAGCCAGGGCGTATCATCAATGAATTGCACTAATTTTTCGAGTGCTAAAGGTTCGTCTTCTACAGCGATGCAGCTAATTTCCATTGCGTTTATTTTTTACTATGAAAGTTCGATGGCTAAAGTAACTAAAAATTCATTATCCTGAAATAGTATATCTAATTGATGCCTTCCGGGGTACAGAAGTTGCAAGCGTTTCTTTACATTTTCGAGCCCGATACCACCGTTTTGATTATCAAAAGCAGCCATTGTATTGTAAGGATTAGAGCATGTAAACGTGAGCTTTTCACCAGCCTGCTGCATTGAAATCAGAATCGCGGGAAGCTTATTCCCAAACTGTGCAAATTTACAGGCATTCTCCACGAACGGAAGAAACAATAAAGGAGCAATTGTCTTTTCAGGATTGGCAATTTCCGATTTGTACCGGATATAGTCGGGCTGCAGAAAGCGGATGCGGTGTAAGGCAACCACATTCAGCAAGTGCATATGCTCCATGCCAAGGGTAACCGTGGTATCCCGGGTTTGATACAGCATGTAGCGCATCACGTCCGAAAGCGTAATAAGCATTTCCGAAGCTTTTCGGGGCTGCGATAGTATCAGGGCATCGATGTTATTCAGGGTATTGAACAAAAAATGCGGATTGACCTGCGAACGCAACGAATCAAGTTCCAGTTGCAGGTTGCGTTTTACTAGCTCTTCTTTTTGTCCGGACGACTCTATCCAGGAAATAAAACCCCGCAACAAACTACCGCAGCTGGCTATCACGTAAGTACCGGCAGTGGTTGTATAGTTCCATGAAGTCTCTACGTTGAATTTGCCGTTGAACACAAAAATCCGGTAAAAAGCAATGAACAAAACGGAAATGCCCACTACTGAAATGATGGAAAGAAGAATGTAAATGACAAAGCGATGCTTTTCGATGTACCGGTACAGGAAAAAGTAGAAAAAGTAGAATGCACTCGCCGCCCAAGGTACTCCCGAAAGGTACAACAACACATGCTGCCTGATAAATTCAGTTCCTCCGGACAATCCGAAACTTATCGTAGCCGAGAGGAAAAAGAACACCGTCCAAAAGAACAGATGGAGTATTATTTTTAAAATAACATTCATGTTTTAGTCTGTTTTAGTTTTCTGAAACTATGTAACAAAGGTAATAAATATAAAAACATCCGGTACGAAAAATAGTATAATCATTATCAGCAGCCTGATTTCCTGCACTTTCAGGATACTAACCGGCAGGTAATACAGCTCATGGAGCTATAAACCGGATTTTTTTAGTTTTCCGGCTTTCAGATAATTGCTTACCAGCATATAAATGCCGTGGGGCAACATAAGAAAAGTCATTCCCGAATTGGGAATCATATAACAACCGATAATTACAACAATCAGGTAGGATATTGTGAAAGCATGAGGTAAAATCCGGTTGTTTTTTTCAATGGAATGAACTAGCACCCCCAGGGGAATGATAAGGATACCAAAATAGAAAAACCAGAATGCTGCGAAAGCTTCAATATTTGTATGCCCTACTACCACCGGCAGTTCATCCAACCCTCCGCATATTCTGAAAAAATCCGATTTTGAGAATTCGTGGAATTGTTTACCAAAAGCTTCGGCTGACAAGGCAAACCGGGTATGCATTATTCCAATTGCAATAAGTAATATACCATTTGTTATTTTCTTTACTATTTTCATACAGAAATGATTATTATTGTTAGCTATAATTCAACCTTTAAGTTAGTCTTTATTCTTTGATCTTTGGTTCACTGTCTTTGATCTTTTTCTGCCTTTTCTGCCAGTGTATCGAGCCATACCCGACGAATAATGGCGCTGCCCGGATAGATAATCCTCCAGTAACGACCGAAGATACGCAGATCTTCTTTGGTCATTGCATAATTGCGGGTCTCAGTACTTACCAAAGTTTGTCCGTTCTCAAGGCTAATGAAGCGAAAATTGAATGCAACCTTGACATAACCGGGTTCATTGAAAGCCATAAATTGTTCCACTGTCGTAACTTTCGGAGGGGGAGTTTTGGCTGAGGCATTGAGAATCATTACGGATATAAATTCAGTAGAATCGGCAACAAAGAAGCTGAAGTCGGGCGTTGAAAATGTCTTCTGTGCCGGTTGAGCGTTGGTTTCTTTATGGTTTAAGTTTTTATTTTCTATTCCCCTTATTTTCAAAAGAAGATGTATTGCAGGTATATCTCCAACGCCTGTAGTCTGTAAAGCATGTTTTACTTCTTCGGGAGATGCATTTATTCTTACTTCATGATATTCATTAAAA
>DATFAW010000312.1:0-2133 GCA_035254165.1 Paludibacter sp. | reverse complement strand
TATTCTTCGTTTTAGATTCGGAATATCTTCTACATGAAGTGCTTTCATGTATATTTCAGCTTCCGATGCCGTTTGCTCTTTTTCTTTATTCAGTAAAAACTGTTGTTGACCTAAATACACTGCATGTTCGGGCAATGCACCATTCAAACTCTTCATTAATGTTTCCACTCTATCCTTATTTTCAGACAAATGGATATTGTCGTTCCAATCAATTTTTACTGTCAACTCATTTTGAGTAATATAAGGCATTTTTTCTTTCGGGATAATCCAAAACAAAGCAGCACATAATGGAAAAACACAAATCATCACTATCATTGTGAGTGCTTTATGACTAAAAATCCAATGTGTTCCAGAATCATATATCTTATCAAAAATTGTATCTTTAACCGGTTTAGTTAATCTTTCATTTTCCTTTTTCAACCAATTTTCAGGTAACTTGATGGAATAAACCAACTTATAACATATCGGAAGGAAAATAATTCCTGAAAGATACGAAACAAACAACCCTACAGTTACAGAAAAAGCCTGATCAAAGAAAAGTGCGCCAGCCATTCCACTTAAAAAGATTAATGGAACGAAAACTGAAGTTGTAGTAAATGATGAAGTTAGCATGGGTGCAATAACTTCATTGGTTCCTTTAATGCAAGAGTTTTGTATTGAAAAGCGTTTACGGCGGTACTGGCTAATGTTGTCGGTAACTATTATCGAATTGTCAATCATCATCCCCGAAGCCAGGACTAATCCGGTTAAGGAAATCATATTCAACGATATGCGAAACAAATAGAAAAATAAGAAACAGATAACAAGAGAAACAATCATGTTAAGGCTTATGATAATCGATGTACGAATATCTTTTAGGAAAATGGCCGAAACAAAACAAACAAAAATAAAAGCAATATATAAGTTTTGTTTTAAGTTAGAAATGGTATAATCCAGCAGTACCGTTTGATTTTGTGATACTGTAAAATCAATATTGGGATATTTCCTTTTAAAATCATCAGTAAGTTTAGCAATCTCGGATTTCAGACTGCTTATTTTTTCATTATTCTGCTTTATAACTTGCATTACAACAGCTCTTTTCCCATTATAAAATGCCATTCCTGTTTCTTTTTCAGGAACTATTTTTACACTTGCAAGCTCTTTCAGTCGATAGATTTTATCGTTTTTTCGAATAAAAATATTTTCAATGTCTTCTACGGAACGTACTATTGTTGAAAATTTAATATTGTATTCGTAGTAACCATCCCGAACGGTCATGCTTCCCGGGTCAATATTATTATTAGCTAATGCCCACTCAATATCGCTGTTGGTAATACCTGAAATTTCAAGCAAATTATGATTTGGCATCAAAATCACTTGCTTTTTAATCTCTCCGGTTACATCTACCATGGCCACTTGTGGTAATTGTTCTATGCGGCGCTTGATCACATTCTCTGAAAATTCGCACAAATTAATAAACTCGGTTTGATCCGTCTTGTCGAGTTCCTTTTCATTTTTCAGGGTTAAGTTTAGATTAAAAACAGGTATATCGGTGGCGCTGGCTTTTACTACCCGCGGACGATCAATCGTTTTGGGGATGAAATTCATGGCAAGGTCAATTTTTTCGTTGACCTCTATGAATGCTAAATCTGTATTTGCACCGTATTCAAATTTCAAGCGTACGATGGCATTTCCATCCTGGGTTTCGGTGTGAATATCACGTAAGTTCCCGATTTGCAATAGTTGAAGACGGATAGGTTTTACCACGGTATTTTCCAGTTCTCGGGCAGAAGTGTTTTTGCCTGAAATTTTTACTGTTATTTCGGGTATGGCAATATCCGGCAGCAATGAAATGGGGATATTCATATAGGTCACCAAACCCAGGATAAAAAATGCCGTAAAAACCATAAAAACGGCAATTGGTCGGTTCAGAAGGTACTTTATCATTTTATTACAGATACCGGAGCTTCATGAGCCAGATTGATATTTCCATCGTAAATCACACTATCACCTTCGGTCAGTCCTTCTGTAACAATAAATCCGGTGGCATTTTCTAGTCCCGTTTTCACATAATTCCACATGGACTTGCCATTATGAAGCGTAAAGACAACTTGCCTGTTTGTACGTAGTACCAGAGCTTTTTTGGTAATAACC
>DATFAW010000311.1:0-4084 GCA_035254165.1 Paludibacter sp. | reverse complement strand
TCTATGACTTTTTGTATGCCTGGAGGGACATTGGATAGAAAATTATATCCCGTAAGTTGCTCAAGAGTATCAACCGAAACCCTATAGTTATACCATGGTTTTCCTGAACAGCTTTGTGTATTGGGCATAAGAACGGCAATTACACGGGTTGAATCGGTTACTGTCTGTATTTTAGCAGGCAGTACTACGATTATTTTCCATGTTTGGGCGGGCACTACTACACTTTTCCCAATACTGGAGGCCTGACTTTTTGATCCAGTTCCGCCTTGCCCGGATACTCCACAGATGATGTAAAGTTCATTACCTTGTGCCACAAGCGTGCGACTGTAAGCTTCGAGCTTCTCCCATGTTATGCGATTGTTATTGGGTGCCTGAGGAATCATATTACTCATAAAAAAAGTGGCAGAATCATTTAATGCGGTGCTTGTTCTGTCTCCACAGGGACATTGATGCCCTTTATCGAATCCGGTACCGGCATAATCTTTTGGACTTACATGATACCAGCTTTTAGGAAGAGCAGGATCAGGACGAAAGCAGTCTACACGTTTTGCAGTTCCCAAATCAGCTAAACAAACATGCCAACTTACCCAGTTAGGTATATGTTTGGTGTTATTGTAGGATAACACATATTGTGGTTTTTCCATCAGGTAATTTTCGTACATGGTGGTATCGGCTACTGCATTGCTTGGGTTGCCTAATGCCAGGTTGATATTTGTTGCTCCGGTGTATGGGCTCTTACTATACCCATTCTGAAAGAAAACGAATAATATTACTGTCAAAATACCGGATAAAAGGAATTTATTTTTCATCTGGATGTTTTTTATTTGTTATAACTCCTTATATTTATCTCCATATTTGTTCATCCAAACTTTGTTGAATGCTTCTTTCATATTCACTTGTTGCCAGTGGTTCAGTTTTAAACTGTCCTGCCAGGTCGAATCAACTGAGCCATGATAAGGCGGATACGCGTATTCCCGTTTTGGGTCATCATGATTAAGAAGATATTCGGCATGAGGATATTTGCTCGTTGATGTCAGGTGAAACATTCCGAAGTCGCCGGTTGTGTTTCCAAATGCAAATACCGGAATTTTACCAATGTGGGAGTAAATATTTTCAGCCTTCCCATCCTTATCGTCTTTGGGAGGACAAATACCCTTTTTAATAATGAATGACGTTTTCTTTTCATTTGGGTTATAAACAGGAACCAGTATTTGCCGGGTGCCAATGAGATGCTCTCTGTCAAGTGCAATGGTTTGCGGACAAACACTCCAGATAACTCCTTGTATCGAACCCGAAACCACATATACGCTAAATTGTTTTTCTTTCAGATAGTGTATCAGTTCAAGCATGGGTTGGTAAAACATCTTATCCAGCGGGATATTATATTTTTGGTTTTTGGTTTTTGACAGATAAGTTCGTGCATTGTTGACGTAAGTTTCGTGGTCGACACCTGCATAGGCCTTCCAAACCATTGAATCGATATAGTTGCCTTTTGATGAAACCCAGTGATTTGTAACCGATGTGTCGGCCGGGTTTTTTGCCAGTTTCCTGGCATACTGGTATTCGGGGTATCGGAGCAAATCCGGTTTTTTGGCGGATTGCTGATTTAAGCCGTTCACTGCGGCATACATTTCAACCCATAATGGTGTTTCGCAGGCAATGGTTCCATCCATATCAAAAACAGCTATGCGATCTTCGACAGGTATATCCCTAACGGCAATATCTATGTATCCTAAGATTGATTTTTTAATGGCTGTATTCTTCCATGAGGGTAGCGGGTCGGTTTGTGCTTTGTCCCGTTTGCATGAAAAGACGATGGTCAGCGAAAGAATTGATGCAATAATGCAATAATAGACTAATTTCATAAGTGTGTATTTTAAGTGTATGAGAGGCTGTATCAAAAGCACGCAAATAACACAAATTTTTGCAAATAATTATTTGTGTTTCATTCTAATTCTCTGATTGTTATCCAAATAGAATTGTATTGATTTGCGCTATTTGCGTTCAAAAAAACTTTTGAAACATACCCTTACAATGAATTAATTTGATTTGACGGGACGGTTAATGTAGTTTTCCATGTGCGATAGCGGAAGCGTGATAAAAGGAGCATTCCATCCTCCTACACGAACCATGATATCGGAATAGCCAATGAGTTTTTCTGCCGCTGCTTTTTGATCTTCTATAAGATTGGTTGCTTTCGCAATCTCATAAATCTCCTGATATTGTTTTGAAGCAATGGTTACGGTTAACATGCCACCTTGTTTTTCGATAAAGGTTTTGAGCATTGGCTCAAGCATAGAGTCAGATTCCAGGCATATATCGGTGATTACCCCGGCAGCAAACCGGTTTAAGCCCAGTTGACTGAATGTTTCCAACAATCGTGGCGGCGGAGTATGCCAGGTTCCTGAGGGCGGAGTGAAATTAGGTGCCAACGGATCGCCCACATTACGAGATGCAGAAGCAGCGATTCCTGCTCCCTGCCAGTTGTACTGTTCAAAAGTTCCCAATCCTGCCGTGAATTTAAGATCAAATCCGGGAAGGGTTGATTGTAATGATTTACCGTAGTAGCCGGCAATAGCTCTCAGGGCCCAAATTTGTTTATCATTATCGCCCTTAGGGTCTAAAAATACTTTATATGATAATGCTTTTGATACATCTACCGATTTGTGAAACTCGTCTAAGATGAACTTGGCTATTTGGTCCGTTTGGTTATCGTTTCCAAATTGAGGACTGTTGGTAAAGAAGTCGACTTTAATAGAATCGAACAATCGCTGTGTTTTAAAGTCACCGGTATTACCGGCTGTATAATTAAAGCGTAAGGCGCTCAATACTTCATCGAGTGTGTATTTATTCTGATCGAACACCCATTTTTTTATTGCAGCCAACGTATTAATCATATCGGGTACACCACCCAAAATGGTACCTCCCAGGTTGTATTCTGCGCCTCCCCATGATTTGTCGCGACCTTTTTCCAGGCAGGTACCGAAAAGAGCCGAAACCAATGGAGATGGGACAACAAACTCCGATGTGAGGTAATACAAGCACATGGCCAATGTGGATTGATCTACAAAGAACTGCATTTGTTTGATTAATGCGGTTTGCAATTGGGAGAATGTTTTTATCTCACCGGTATCAATGCTTAGCTTTTGTCCGCGAAGTAATGCCGGGTTTGAACTCAGGGCAGCTCCACGGTTGAGCGTACATTCAAGTATGGTCATTCCGTTTATCATCCCGAAGGTCCATTCACTTTGTCCGTTCAGGATGGGTTCCCAACAGCCATCAACACAGTAATCATTAGCCAGTTCCTGGTATTTTTGTTGCTTGTCTTTATCTTTTTCTCCGGATGCCAGTGCATCGTACATGGCCGGAATCATTACCTCATCATTCAGAATATAAGGAAGATTTTTGGTTACTTTGATTGATTCCGAAACAGCTGTGTATAGTTTAGCCGGGCTGTTTTTATGGAGTCTAACATAGATGCCCGGTGTAGATAGATTTACATTTTTGAAAGCTTCGAGTATCAAATAAGTGCAATCGTTGGTAGCATCTTTTCCCTCCGGAGTTTTTCCGCCAATAATGATATTTTGCAGAAAATTATTCAATCCTGCCCGTTGATCCAGATAATAAGGGTGAATGCCCAGGGCAGCATTATAATCCATATGATCCTGCTCTACCAAATATTGGGTGGTAAGATTAATACGTCCTGCTGCTTTGATAATGAAGTTTTCGAAGAGTTCCTGGGCAAAGTCTTTGTCCTTTTCTTTTAGCAAATACGGATTTAACACCTGATCGAGTCTTCCAAGCGACATATAATCCATGGTTGAATGTAAGCAGCAATGCACTAACCAAATACTATGTAAAGCTTCATAAAATGTATCGGCGGGAGCAGCAGGAACCTTTTTGCATATGCGGGATATCTCGAGCAGTTCAGCTTTTCTCTTTGGATCGGTGCATTTTTTTGCTTTCTCCGAAGCCAGTTCCGCAAACCGTCCTGCATAGCCAATCACAGCCTGACACGAGATGATAACAGCTTCATAAAATGAATCAGTATCATAAGCATCTTCAATACCTTTTAATAATTTTG
>DATFAW010000310.1:0-6014 GCA_035254165.1 Paludibacter sp. | reverse complement strand
ATAGTATACTAAGCTTGATAATACTATTATTATGCTTCAGTTCCTGCCAGGATTATCTTAAAGAAGAGAATAGAAACAGCTTAACGGCCGATCCTTTTTATTCAACGCAAGCCGGCTATGAAAGTTTAATCAACTCTTGCTATGTTCCGCTACGCTTGTGGTACGGAAAAGAAGATGGTTACGGATTAACCGAAACGGGTACAGACCTGTTTACTAAAGCTGCAGGTAACACCAACCCAACGGCTAATGATTATGACCCAATTGCATTCAATGGTACCAATAGTGCACTCACAAACTACTGGAAGTATTTCTATAGAGGTCTTAATAGTTGTAATGCAGCAATTGCCAGAGCAAAAGCTGCCAATGTTACCGCTGATGTCAGAAAACACAGAGTTGCGGAAGCCAGGTTCTTACGTGCTTTCTATTATTGGCATGTTGTGGAAACTTGGGGATCGACACACTTTTCAACAGAAGAAACCAAAGAGGTACAAACGACAGCTAATAAAACTGCTCCAGATGTAATTTACAAACAAATTTTTGACGATTTGGACTCTTGTATTATCAATAGCAATCTGTCAACTGCAAAAAGTGATAACGGTAGGATTACAATGTGGGCTGTAAAAGCACTGAAAGCCCGTTTGTCATTAACTCGCGCTTCTGAAACAGGAGACGTAAATTTATATAAACAAGCAGCCAGTTTGGCAATTGAAGTAATTAATAGTGGTAGCGGTAAATTATTTACATTGAATCCGAATTATAAATCAATTTGGGACATGTCAAAAGCGGATGGTCCAAACAATTCGGAGGTAATCTGGTATGTTGAATATGCAAATGATAATCTATATAATAGTCCTGAGTATGATGATTATACGATTCGCAGCGGTGGGAACAACGGACATCTAGACTTTTGTATGAAGTATGATGACCAACCGGGCATGGCGCGTGATATAATAAATGGAAGACCTTTCAACCGATTCATGCCTACGCTTTACTATGTCAATCTATTTGATGAAACAAAAGATCAACGGTGGTCAGGATCGTTTAAACAGCTATGGACAATGAATAATGCTTCCAGCAAAGGTACTTATACGAATATGACAGATACAGCCATTTATCTTTATAAAGGCATTGCTACGGCAAACCAGCGTGCCCGTGCTACTAAACGATATCAACTATATGATTTGAAAGACTTGTATGGAGACAACTCTCCAGCTAAATTAAACCGTTTGAGAACTTTCTCGCTTAGTAAATTTGACGATCCTACAAGAGCGACCAAAGATGAAGACCGAAGCACAAGAGATGCATTTGTTTTCAGGATTGCAGAAATGTACCTGATTGCTGCTGAAGCATCCATGAATTTTGACATGGCTCAAGCTGTTTCGTACATGAACAAGTTGAGAGAAGCAAGAGCTTTACCTGGTAAAACAGCTCAAATGGACATTGCTGCTGCTGATATGACTATTGATTTCATTCTTGATGAAAGAGCAAGAGAATTAGGTGGTGAACAGCTTCGTTGGTTCGATTTGAAACGTATTCCGGGTAAGTTTTTAACGAGAATACAGGATGCAAATCCTGATGCTGCTAAAAATGTAAAGAGCTGGCATATGGTACGCCCGATACCTCGTACTCAACTTGATGCTGTATTCAACAAAGAAGAGTTCAAGCAGAATCCTGAATACGTGCAATAAACCCTGTTTTTGAGAATCTATATTATTCAATAATCACTCAGAATCCGGGATATTGATCTTACTAAAAAAACGGACAGTGTCTATCTCAATTGAGGTAGACACTGTTCTTATAATATGTTTATAGAAAGTAGTAGAGGCTCAATGACTCAAAGTCGATGGTATTTGCTAGTGAAGTTGGAATTATTATCTACTTACATACAAGATGTCGCCCGACAATGTGGCTCTGTATCTTTTAAGTATTTCTTTAGCCGGACCGGATTGAGGATCTCCAAGTCCATAACCAAGATTAAACACTGAGCCACACTTTTCGCAAACAGCCTGGCCGAGATTATTGGGATAAACACGAACCGTTGGCTTTGCTTCGTATGGACAAGCCATGTCGAAAGCATAATATGTACCATCGAAACTGGTATATACTAAAATACCACCGTACCCAATTCTGTCTGTAATTGTAATACCCTTTAAAAAAGTGAGACTCTGGTTGTGTGAGTTCCTAAAGGTTGGATAGGTGGAAGTGAGATTTAATTCTAAATTTACCGGATAATCAGGAATTGACGATACAACATTATCATTGCAGCTTGCAACAGAAAGTGCAAGAAGCGGAGCTAGCAGAAAGTACCTAAACAAAGATTTCATTGTACGTATAATTATGGAATAAAAGAGGCTGTATCAAAAGTGTTATTTGTGTGCTTTTGACACAGCCCTCCTGATCTTATCAGCCTAATTCTCCGATTCTCCACAATTCATCATCTGTGAATGTGTCGTTTTTAAGAGCGTCAATATTGTCTTGTAACTGTTTTACTGAACTTGTGCCCACAATAACAGAATTTACCTGTGGCTTATGTAAACACCAGGCTAGAGCCATCTGTGCAAGCGATTGGCCGCGACTGACCGCGATGTCATTTAGCTTGCTAATTTTATCAATCACTTCAGGCGTAAGCTGGTCTTTTTGCAAGAAACCGTAGCTGTGCGCCGCACGTGAATTTTCCGGAATGCCGTGTAAGTATTTGTCGCTTAACATACCTTGGGCTAATGGTGAAAATGCAATAACGCCAACGCCATTTTCTTCCGCCAAAGGCAAAACACTATTCTCTATTTGACGGGTAAAAATGTTGTATCTGTCTTGATTAATTAAGCAAGGAGTCCCGTTTTCGCGCAATATACGATAGGCTTCACGAGCCTTATCTTCGGGGTATTTTGAAATCCCAACGTAAAGTGCTTTGCCCTGTCGAACCATATCAGAAAGTGCCCCCATGGTTTCTTCCAGTGGCGTGTTCGGGTCAAAGCGGTGAGAGTAAAATATATCCACATAATCCAACTTCATTCGCTGAAGGCTTTGATTGAGGCTGGCAATTAAATATTTTCGTGAACCCCAATCGCCATAAGGGCCCGGCCACATATCATGCCCTGCTTTGGTGCTGATTAGCATTTCGTCGCGATACGACGAAAAGTGTTCTTTCAGTATCTTACCAAAGTTTTTTTCCGCACTTCCATACGGTGTACCGTAGTTATTTGCTAAATCGAAATGTGTAATGCCATGATCGAACGCAAACTGAATCATTTTCAATGCTTCGTCGGCATCATCTACATCACCAAAGTTATGCCATAAACCGAGTGATATGCGTGGCAGTTTCAATCCGCTTTTCCCGCAATATTCGTAACCAATCGAATTGGTATAGCGGTCATTAGCAGGCTTGTAAGTACTTTTAGGCATGAATTATAGAGTTAGAATTTTACAGAAGGAGCTTTTTCTGTTCCTTTTTCAGCTTCGAAATATGGTTTTTTCTCAAAACCAAATAATGTAGCGATGATCGATTTTGGAAAGCGTTGAATGGTTACATCATAGCTTTTTGCTACATCATTAAATCTGTTACGTTCAACAGAAATGCGGTTTTCAGTTCCTTCGAGTTGAGCTTGCAGTTCAAGAAAATTTTGATTGGCTTTTAAGTCGGGATAGTTTTCAGTAATCATTAATAATTTCCCCAAAGCAGAACTTACCTGACCTTGTGCAGCCTGATATTCTTGAAGCTTTTCGGCAGTGAGGTTCTTTGGGTCAATTGTTACTTGTGTGGCTTTGGCACGAGCGGCTACAACACCTTCCAATGTTGAACTTTCGTGAGTGGCGTACCCTTTCACTGTTGATACTAAATTAGGAATTAAATCTGAACGACGTTGGTATTGACTTTCAACATTGGCCCATTGGCTATTTACATCTTCTCTAAGGGTGACCAGGCTGTTATATCCGGAAGTTCCCCACATAAAGAGTATGGCTATGAAAGCAACAACTGAAATTAAAATAATTGAACTTTTTTTCATTGCGATAAATGTTTATTTGTTTGAATTAAATGAAAACAAAAACTTGAATTTATAAGTTGGAAAAAATGATTTTGATGTTGTATGACTACTGTTTTAATAGTAGTCTTTGTAATCCAAAGCTTCTAACTGAGACGTACTACCTTGTCTTTTTACAGAGCTTTCACGCGCGTAGAAGCATTGTTTTTACTTCTAGTGGAGAGTCCCAATGGAAGCGCTTTATGTTACCAGTCACTGGTAGCTCCACCGCCGCCTGACATACCGCCTCCGAAGCTTCCGCCTCCGTCTCCTCCACCAAAATCTCCTCCTCCAAAGCCTCCTCTGCCGCTAAAGAGTCCGCCAGCAATTGCTCCACCAACGATAGCACCTCCGGTGCGGGTTATACGTGGAATATTATGGTTGTCATGCTCTTCATATCCGCAAAATTTGCAAATATATGTTGTTCTTTCTGTGCCGGAACTGATATAAGTCGGAGCGACAATGGTTCGTCTGTCTTTTAGGATAAAGGCTTTCGTTCCACATTTGGGACATTCGGAATAAGCACTTGGTTTATCGAGCGTAAAAATTGCTTCGTTGGCACATTTATCGCAAACAAAAACATCATAATCTATAGCATGTAGTTTTTCTTCGAATTGTTGAGCCAGTTTTAAGTGTGCATCTTCTTGTTTTTCTGATAAAATATGCATTTCCCCATCGCAAACGTTGCATGGGATGGGCGCACGTCTTATTTTTAGCATCATCAACCTTCCATAGATATTAGCCGGAATAGTTGTAAGTGGAATTGGAATAAGCAAAAGGATAAAAATCGGATTCGAGAATAATAGTATGGCAACGAATCCTGCAAGCGGGATCATGATGGAAACTAAGCTGATTATTCCTGCTTTTTGGTTTTTTATAACCTTATAGCGAGCAATATTGCTTTTGAGCTTTGGATCTTTTTTAATGTTCTGTATGGAATTTCCAAGCCAAAACAAGGCAATTAGGGCTATAATTAAATAGACGGCACCTGCGATTGGCAGAATTTCATTCCAGGCAATTGGCGTTTTTACCTCTTCCTGAACCGGTTCTTTCCGGATTGTTGAACCAATTCGTTGTATGCCGGCTAAAAATCCGGCATCGTAATTCCCTTTTTTGAACTCAGGAGTCATCGATTGATATTGAATCCGTTTGCAGATAGCATCGGGCAAAACTCCTTCAAGTCCATATCCGGTTTCGAAAGTTACTTTCCGTTGGTCCAAAACAAAAAGCAGAAGTAATCCATTGTCACGTTTAGCTTTACCAATTCCCCATGTTTTGAAGAGATCGGTAGCAAATGATTTTATTTCGTTTTCTCCTATTGAGTTTACTGCTACCACAGCCACTTCCGCTCCCGTTTGAGCCTGAAGCGAGTCCAGATAGACATTTATTTTCTGAATAGTTTCGATTCTCAATATCCCATCAGGATTGCTTACGAAGGCGTGAGCATTGGCCGTTTTTGGATTAGGCATGGTCTGAACCGTGTATTCAGTAGCAAAAGCAAAGCTTGTAAGTGAACATAAAACAAGGAGAAGTAACTTTTTCATGAGATTACGTATTAAGCTTCAGTTTGTCGAAAATCGCTATTCAATTAATATGAATCTTTTAAAACAATGTCGAAAATTAGAACCGAATTTGGTGGTATGGCTGCGTTGGAAGTAGAAGTTCCGTACCCGGAAGCGCTGGGAATATATAGTCGTAAACTCCCTCCATTATGAATTTTAGGTAATATCTCTTTCCAACCAGCTATTGTATTTGACAAATACATACTTACAACACTATCATTCCCTGTTTTATCAAAAACAGACCCATCAATTAGTGATCCTTTGTAGCTAACAACGATTACACTATTGGCATCAGGTCTACGCTCGTATGAATATCCCGGATAAATTATTTTATAACAAACTCCACTACTAGTTGTAGTAAGAAAACCATCATCAGTTTTATGTTTAGCATACCATTGATCGTTTAAAATTTTCCAGTCTACCCATTTGTCTT
>DATFAW010000309.1:0-5452 GCA_035254165.1 Paludibacter sp. | reverse complement strand
TAATTTTTCTACAGTTTCCCTGTCGTTAAATGTAAAGTCGTCATAATCACTACTAGTCTTTTTTCGAAAAGTGTAGAATAAAAGCTGCTAACCTTAGGCGATAATTTGCCACTTACAACAAAATGTAATCCAAGCATTTGTTTTGCACCGGCATGGGTTTGAGCTGAAATGCTGTTTTTGGCTAAAAGAGCAATCACGGCATAGTAGCAGGCATAATATAACCGGTTAATTGAGGCGTTAAAGCAATCTTGATCAAGCAGTATTTTTGCTTCAAACATCGTTTCATTTGCCCTCTGAATCCTGTAAGCAACTAATCCTTATATGCTTTCTTCATCAAATGTATCTTTCATATCTCTACTCCTTTATTCATAATATTGAGATAAAAAGGTGTTTTGAACGGTCGGTTCTCCCACTTGCTTTTAGCCACAACCATTGGACTGATAAGAACTCCTGTGTTGAGTTCCAACAAATATATAGGATAAGTTATTTTTTTGTTCCTCTTCCAACGTAACTTTTTCCTTGTTCATTAAAATCAATAAATCAATATCGCTATCAGCGCGCATCACCACGAGCCTCCGAGCCATAAAGTATTACCTTGGCATCCGGTGCTTCTCTGCGTATAATTTCACGCAACTGGCTCACTATTTCAGGACGATTCATATTGTTTCGAGAATAATTGTTGTGGCAAAGATAATGATTTTATATTGTAATAATTCGTTGTCTTAAAGTATTGTATCTTCCGATCTCCGTCCGTCTTAAAAACCATCAGGGACCGTTTTCAAAACCGACTTCTACGGTTTTGAAACTCATCAGAGACCAGTTGTGTAACTCATCAGAGAGTAATTTTAAAATGCTCTCCTACCGTTTTTAAAATGGTCGGTAAGCATTTTTAAAACGGTAGGAGAGTGTTTTTTTTTCTCGCTAGTAACGAGTTGTGTTTCTTATAAAAAAGAAAAACCGGAAGCTCCATACGACCCGTTGCATTTTCGTATCTTACTTCCGGTTTTGGGTTGTCTATTTGACTGTTTTATAGTTTTTCGAACTTGATGTTGTTCAACATTTCGCGGACAACACTGCCGGGACGATAGGTTACCTTGGTGTCGGTAATCATTGTCTGGTTAAACTTATCCTCGGTTTCAGCGCCTTCGCTTTTGATGTTTATCTGGAACGTACCGAAATCGCCAAACCGTACAATCTCTCCATTTTTCAAATGTCGGTTCAGAATTTTTGTCAGGTCGTTCAACACGGCTAATACATCGGTGTCGCTTACTGTGGTTGAGTTTTCAGCTATTTCGCGACTAATTTGTTTTAAGTGTAATATCCCCGGTACTTTTAGTTTGGGCATAATACTTTTTTGGTGCATCGGGTTTTCCCGGATTCCCTTTTAATGCTAATACGTACTTTACATTCATGATTTTTTTTCTTTTAAAGATTTGTTTATTTTGCTCAACAAGTACATAGGTCAGCTTGCTGAGTGCAACGGGTCATTCTAACGCGTAGCAGCAGATAGTCCCCGGGCAATTCCTGTTACGGCCGATGGGTCTTTCTGTTGATATGCGATTGATTTATTGGCACGCTGTGCGTTTTATTCCAAATTGATCTGTACGTCCTTCCTCCAATTCCAGCAGATGTAAATAACCGAATGTGTGTAAATGCAGGTATTATAAACCATAGGTGTCATGATAAATGTTTTTCGGTCGCGTTTCCATTTATCGGCTTATGGTGTTTGAATAGTAGATTCGCGGTAATATGGATTTCGATTAAGTAAAACCCGTGGCAAATATACATTGTTTTAATTTAATTTCCAATAATGGTTTAAAATATTATTGCATTATTTTTTAGCTAATGAATGGGTGGGTGTCTTGTTATCAAGGCACTTGCAGTTCGAAACAAAGTAAATAAAGGACATCCTGCACGTGATGTGGTTGCAAATCAGCAATGTTGTGTGAGCGTGATGTTTCAACGCCTTGTTTGTGTCTTGTGGGTTGTTATTGAAAAACAAACAGAAAATTTCGAATTTTCAAACATTCATTTCTATCTTTGCGTTTATTAAATCAAAAAGCAATATGAAAACCCTACTGTTTCATAATGGAGATAAATTGCCTGCTTTAGGTCTGGGTACCTGGCTGTCGAAAACAAATGAAGTGTACGATGCTGTGTTGGAAGCCATTCGTGCCGGTTACCGGCATATCGATTGTGCTTATATTTATGGCAACGAAAAGGAAATAGGACTTGCCTTGCAAGAAGCTTTTAAGCTCGGACTTGTAAAAAGGGAAGATCTGTTTATTACTTCCAAGTTATGGAACAGCGATCATGCCCCCGAGCGGGTAGAAGTGGCCATTCGTAAGTCGCTGAAAGATTTACAGCTCGATTATCTGGACTTATACCTGATACATTGGCCGGTGGCTTTTAAAACCGGACATGAACAAGTAAAAGATGCTTCCGATTTATGGTCGTATGATGAAATGCCCATTTCGTCGACCTGGCAGGCTATGCAAGAGCTTAAAAAAGCCGGACTGACGAAGCATATCGGGGTGTCGAACTTTAATATCCCCAAACTGCAACAATTGATTAATGAGGCGGAAATTAAGCCGGAATTAAATCAGGTGGAGCTGCATCCATATTTTCAACAGAGCCAGTTGGTTGAATTCTGTCAGGCTAATCAGATATTAGTTACGGCCTATTCGCCTTTGGGTAGCCGTCATTTGGTGCAAAGCGAAGCTGGATTGACCAGGGAAAAGCTGGTGCTCGCGATTGCTGAAAAGCACGCTTGCTCACCGGCTCAGGTGCTGCTGGCCTGGGGGATGAAGCGCGGTGTTGCGGTGATTCCTAAGTCGGCAAATGCAACCAGAATTCGTGAGAACTTCGGATCGTTGGCGGTAAAATTGGATGCTGAAGATATAGACCGGATTAATTCGTTGGAGCGTAACCTTAGAGTAGCCATCGGAGCATTTTGTGTTCAGCCTGGTGGAAGCTATACATTGAAAAGTATTTGGGAGGAATGATTTAGAGGGTGGCGTCCGGTTGGCACAAAGGGTGGCAGCGGACAGAAACTATTTTGCATGCTTCAATGATTCGAGCTTGCGTAAAAACTCTTTTCCGGAAGAAAAGCTTGTTTTCTTTAAAACCCGATGGAAAGATACCCGAAGGCTGTTCGATGTTTTGCCTGTCAGGTTCGAAATATCATCCATTGACATTTTGAGAGATAGGTATCCGCACAAAATCAATTCGTTCTTCGAAAATTCGGGAAACATTTTTGTCAGTTGTTCTATCCGCTCTTCGCCAACCACATCGAGTGGATTATTCCGCGTAGGTTTATTGCTGATAATCTCTTCCAGCATGTTGCTGATAATAATTTCTTCCAGCAGGATTTTTCCCGGTTTGTTGAGATATGGTTTTAATCGTTGCGCTTCCCGGCGGAACATTTGGGAGAATTGGCTGAGATTTGTCTGGCTTTGTGGGTGTGACCCGGTAAATTGGATAAGTATGTAATTAGGGTCGTCGGGAAATGTGTTGGCAGTCATATCAACACTTATAATGGTTTTGTCGAATCGGCGCAGTAGTATTTCGCGGCTCATCAACTCTGCATTCTTGCTGATTATCTTTATCAGGTCTGCCGTTCTCTGCGAATCGATAACTATGTTTTTGATGTTCTGCTTGTTGAAAATAAAATCCTCTTTGGTTGATGCCTTGAAGAATCGAATTGCCTGTTGGTTGACGTCGAGGATAATTCCACTCATGTCAATAATCATGGCGCAGGTAGGCATCCATTGAAATATGGATGACAATGAACGTAGATAATTTGATTTACTATCGAGATTGTCTGAGGTCATTGGTGATTTTTTACAGTAGAGTACTATTTCTGATTCCCCTGACAATGCATTAACTGGCTAAAAGTAAATCGGAGTGTAACAAACTCTGCTACACTCCGATCAATATATTCGTGCAGACTTAATTAGAATCCACGGATAGCTTCGATACCTGGAAGTACTTTACCTTCCATATATTCCAACATAGCACCACCACCTGTTGACACGTAGCTAACTTTGTCAGCCAAATTGTTTTTGTTGATAGCTGCTACAGAGTCACCACCACCAATTAACGAGAAAGCTCCGTTAGCAGTTGCAGTTGCCACAGCGTGAGCGATAGCAGTAGTTCCTTTTGCGAATTTTTCCATTTCAAAAACGCCCATTGGACCATTCCAAAGTACAGTTTTTGAGTTAGCAATTACGTCGCTGAAAGTAGCAATAGTTTCGTCGGCAATATCCAATCCCATCCATCCTGCAGGAGTTTCGTTGGTTTTAGAGATATTGGTATTTGCGTCAGCAGCAAATTTATCAGCATTTACAGCGTCGGTTGGAATGTAAACATTTACACCTTTCGCTTTTGCTTTGTTTAAAATTTCAAGAGCTAAATCCAGTTTGTCGGCTTCACAAAGTGAGTTGCCTATTTCGCCGCCCAATGCTTTGATGAAAGTATAAGTCATACCACCACCGATAATCAGGTTTTGAACGCGGTCAAGCAAGTTTTCGATAATCATGATTTTATCAGAAACTTTAGCGCCTCCCATGATAGCAGTGAATGGAGCCTGAGCTTCTTTCAATACCTTGTCCATGGCGATCAATTCGCTGTTGATAAGGAATCCGAACATTTTGTTTTCGGTAGAGAAGTATTCTGCGATAACAGCAGTCGAAGCATGTGCACGGTGAGCTGTTCCGAATGCGTCGTTTACATATACATCGGCATAAGAAGCTAATTTCTTAGCAAATTCTTTTTGTTTGGCTTTCAATGCTTTTTTAGCATCTTTCTTTTCTTCGTCAGTAGCAAATTCACCGCGTGGTTTGCCTTCTTCTTCTTCGTAGAAACGTAGGTTTTCAAGCAAAAGCACTTCGCCTGCTTTCAAAGCTGCAGCCTGAGCGTCAGCATTGGCACAGTCTTCGGCGAATTGAATTTTCATACCCAAACGATCTTCAACAGCAGAGATAATTTGTTTCAATGAAAATTTAGGATCCGGATTTTGTTTCGGACGACCCATGTGCGACATTAAAATTACTGAACCGCCATCGGCAAGGATTTTCTTGATGGTTAACAATGCTCCGCGAATACGGGTATCGTCGGTAACAGCACCAGTTTCTTTGTTCAAAGGAACATTAAAGTCAACACGAACAATTGCCTTTTTTCCGGCAAAATTAAATTTGTCAATAGTTTGCATATTCTTTTATTTTTGAATGTTTGATAGTTCGTAATCGGAATTCGAATGAAATGTCAGCAAGATTGTAGCTGTGAAAGAGCAGGTTGCTCCTTTCTGACGTTTGTCTTTAATTATTTGTCAGATAACCGTAGACCTTCGATAAAATGCCTTATTTTCGACCACAAAGATACAAATAAACTTAGAATTTCGAGCAATTTGTATTCAAGCATTTTTAATTGAAAACAGGTACTTTTATTTGTC
>DATFAW010000308.1:0-6460 GCA_035254165.1 Paludibacter sp. | reverse complement strand
TAGGTAAGGTGCCTGCTATCGACAAAACTTTTGATGCTAAGTCTTATGAATCGGTTTTAAAAGGTGTTTATCCTACAGAAGAATCTATTTACAAAGAAATGAGTACTTTCGAAAAGGTGCTGTTGAAATACAACGTGCACGTCTTTCGTCCATGGACATTGGAAAATTGTAATCAGGTTTTTGCACGCGATGTAGGTTTCGTAATCGACGATAAAATTATCAACTCCAATATTATTCCCGATCGGGAAGACGAGAAGGAAGCCTACGAAGTGATTTACGACCAGATAGCGTACAATAAGATATACAATTTACCCGAAAAAGCGCATGTAGAAGGTGGTGATGTTGTGTTGCTAAACGATATGGTTTTTGTGGGACTCTATACTAAACCCGACTATCCGCAATTGAAAACAGCCCGCACCAATTTATATGCGTTCAACTTTCTAAAAGAAATTATTCCAGATAAAACATTTATACCCATAGAATTGAAGAAGCACGATACTGATCCACGGCAGGGGGTGTTGCATTTGGATTGTGCGTTTATGCCTGTGGATAAGGACAAAGCTATACTGTATAAAGATGGGTTTTCGAACGAAAAAGACTATCACATGTTGGTGGAAATGTTTGGACAACAGAATATTTTCGAACTCACACAGGAAGAAATGTATTACATGAATGCTAACGTGTTTTCCATCTCACCCACGGTGGTTGTTTCCGAACAACGTTTCACACGGCTGAATGAACATTTGGAAAATCGATGGGGTTTAACTGTTGAATGCGTTCCTTATTTCGAGATTTCAAAAATGGGAGGGCTGTTGCGATGTTCTACTTTGCCATTGGTGAGGGATAACCCCTAATTTCTCATTTGATGAGAAATGATGTTACTTTATCTCAGAATATCTGTTTACAATAAGTTGATAAATAAAGATGAACGCCTTAAATCTCACACCTCAAAAGCCTCCTTTAGGTGGTTCGGGGACTAAGCAAACAACAAATACCATTCTGATGATTGAACCTGTTGCATTCGGATTTAACCATCAGACAGCTGTAAATAATTATTTTCAGCAAAAAGACTTTGTTGTTGAAGGTGATGTTCAAGGTCTTGCCCTTGAGGAATTTAAGGGTATGGTTGATAAATTACGTGAGAATGGAATAAATGTACTGGTTGTAACTGATACGCTTGAACCGCATACGCCGGATTCTATCTTTCCAAATAATTGGATATCGTTTCACGAGGGTGGGCAAGTGGTTCTATATCCTATGTTTGCCGAGAACCGTCGAAGCGAGCGTAGAAAGGATATCATTCAACTTATCGAAGATAAAGGATCTATTATCAATAATGTTGATGATTTTGCTTTTTGGGAAGAACAAAACTTGTTTTTGGAAGGAACAGGAAGTATGACTTTTGATCGTGTAAACAAAATAGCCTATGCAGCCTTGTCAGAACGAACCAATGAAAGTTTATTTTTGCAATTCTGTTCTATTTTTGATTTCAAACCAGTTTGCTTTTCTGCCAATCAATCAGTCGCTGGAAAACGGCTTCCGGTTTATCATACGAATGTAATGATGTCTGTTGCTGATAGATATGCAGTGGTTTGTATAGAATGCATTGATAATGAATCTGAACGTAAAGCTGTTGTTCATTCGCTGAAAAAGACAGGAAAAGAAATTATTGCTATTTCGGAACATCAGATGCACTGTTTTGCCGGCAATGTGTTGCAAGTGGAAAATAAAGAAGGCAACCTGTTTTTGGTAATGTCTCAATCAGCTTTTGATTCGTTAGATAATCATCAAATTGAACGATTAAAATCTTATAATGAGTTAATTATTATTCCAATTCCAACTATTGAAAAAGTAGGAGGTGGCAGTGTCCGGTGCATGCTGGCCGAAGTATTTTAAAAGAAAACAACCTCACTTTCGATTCGCTTTTCCCAGCTCCTCGAGGAGTGAAGCTAAGGGTTGAAGTTGGGATTTAAGAGCAAATAGATATTTATGAAAGACTCAAAACTCACAGCTTCCGAATTGATGGAGCTTGAAAACATGTACGGTGCCCATAATTATCATCCGCTTCCGGTGGTACTTGATAGGGGTGAAGGTGTGTTCATGTGGGATGTAGACGGGAAGAAGTATTTTGACTTTCTGTCGGCTTATTCTGCAGTAAATCAGGGTCACTGTCATCCAAAAATCATCGATACACTTGTTGGTCAGGCAAAAAAACTGACATTGACTTCACGTGCTTTTTATAACAGTCAACTTGGACTGTACGAAGAATTTGTAACCCGATACTTTGGATACGAAAAAGTGTTGCCAATGAATACCGGTGCCGAAGCCGTAGAAACCGCTGTCAAACTGTGTCGAAAATGGGCGTACGAAAAGAAAAGATTACCCGAAAACTCAGCGCAAATTGTGGTTTGCGAGAATAATTTTCACGGTCGCACTACTACCATTATTTCCTTTTCTGTCGATCCGGATGCGTACAATCATTATGGTCCGTTTACACCCGGATTTATTGTGATTCCATACAATGATACCGATGCGCTTGAAAAAGTATTGGTTGAAAATCAGACTATTGCAGGTTTCTTGGTAGAGCCTGTTCAAGGTGAAGCCGGTGCATATGTTCCTGACGACGGTTATTTGAAAAAATGCTACGATCTTTGTCATCAGCATAATGTGCTCTTCATTGCCGATGAAGTTCAAACCGGAATTGCCCGTACCGGAAAATTATTGGCTTGCGATTATGAAGATATTCACCCCGATATTCTCATTCTGGGGAAAGCCTTGTCAGGTGGGGTTTATCCTGTTTCGGCTGTATTGTCGAGTCACGAAATTATGAATGTCATTCATCCAGGACAACACGGCTCTACTTTTGGCGGAAATCCGATGGCAGCAGCAGTAGCTATTTCGGCACTGGAAGTAATTCGTGATGAAAAGCTGGCTGAAAATGCTTTTGTTTTAGGTAGTATTTTTCGGAATGAAATGAGTAAATTCTGCGAAACATCAAATATCGCTTCGTTTGTTCGTGGAAAAGGTTTGCTAAATGCTTTGGTTATCAATAATGATGGTTCTAAAAATATGGCTTGGAATATTTGCCTGAAACTTCTCGAAAACGGCTTGCTCGCCAAACCTACTCATACAAATATCATTCGTTTTGCACCACCTTTGGTCATGAATGAAAAACAACTACTTGAATGTATCGGAATAATTAAAAAGACAATTGAGGGGTTCGAGCTGCTAAAAAGGGAATCTGCTATTATCTGAAATTAAGTAATCGAAAAAAGAATGACGTAATGCCGCCAACTAATTCAGAGATGTGAAGAATATTGATATTCAACTTACTCTCGGCAATAATTATAGCCAATAAAACGAGCGTTCCCCATTTATACATATTCATCATCAATTTGGGGCTAATGTCCTTCAAATAAGTTAAGTACAAGTGTGAACCATCAAGAGGAGGTATCGGAATAAGATTAAAAACAAATAAACTGAAATTAATGACACCCCAGACTACTATCAATTGAATAATTTCAAGACCGAATGTTGTAGCGTTGAAATAATCCACAAAATAAAGAAGTCGTGCAATTACAAAGAAAAGAACGGCAATAATAAAATTGGAAATTGGTCCGGCGATAGATATAAGAATCTCGTCGTGGTGTTTGTTTTTTAAGTTATTTGGATTAAAACTCACAGGCTTTGCCCAACCGAATCCGGCAATAACAATTAGAAAGAAACCTAACCAATCGATATGTTTTAAAGGATTCAATGTTAATCTACCTTCATCTTTAGCTGTGTTATCACCTAGTTTATAAGCTATATATGCATGTGAAAATTCGTGAACAGTCAGTCCAATAATTGCTGCCGGAGCAATTTTTAAAATTTCGGCTAAATCTAATCCCATATTCTATTGATAATTGTTTTTGAATTTTTCTGCAAATATATCTATTTTGCATTAACAAATAACATGATTCATCAATTATTTTGAAAATAAGTCGATTATGAAAGTGTAAACGAGTAATCAAAATTTCTCATTCAAAAGATTATTTGTCGTTTCCTTCCTTTTTTAGTACTTTTGTTCTTCTTTTCAAAAGTCTCTCTAAAGGGACATTTCGTAATTTGTAACCCGTAACTCGTAACAAAAGGTGATTGAAATTATTCCCGCCATCGACCTTATTGATGGAAAATGTGTTCGCCTCTCGCAAGGTGATTATACCCAGAAAACTGTTTACAACGAAAATCCGTTGGAAGTAGCAAAAATGTTTGCCGATGCAGGTATTCGCCGTTTACATTTGGTAGATTTGGATGGAGCTAAAGCTCACCATATTGTGAATCATAAAGTGCTTGAAAGAATTACTTCTGGTACCGATTTGGTTGTTGACTTTGGAGGTGGATTGAAATCCGACGACGATTTACGAATTGCTTTTGAATCTGGAGCCAGCATGGTGACGGGTGGGAGTATAGCAGTTAAAAATCCCGATATTTTTTCATCATGGATTAGCCAATTTGGTGGTGAAAAAATAATTCTTGGTGCCGATGTCAAAGATGAAAAAATTGCAGTCGGTGGATGGTTGGAAACAACCGAACTTGATTTGATGCCTTTTATAAAAAAATATATGCAACAAGGTATCAGCAAAGTAATTTGTACCGATATAAGTAAAGACGGTATGTTGCAAGGTCCGGCTATTGAGCTTTACAAAAAAATGCTTGCCGAAAGACCGGATATGTATCTAATTGCAAGCGGAGGAGTTAGCTCCATTCGCGATATCGAATTGCTTCACGAAGCAGCTGTCCCTGCGGTTATTACCGGAAAAGCAATTTACGAAGGAAGAATAAAATTGAATGAACTGAGTAAATTTATAATTCAAGGGTTGTAGATCAATTTTTACAACTTATTGAAAAAATTGAAGAAATAGGCACTATATTTGTCGGTTCAAAAATACATTAAAAATACATTTCATAATTTAGAATTGAATTATATCAACGATCAATTACTAAATTATTAATTACTAATTGTGAATTAATTTCCATTATGTTGAAAGAAATCTTATCCGTAACCGGTAAACCCGGACTTTTTAAACTCGTATCTCAAGGTAAAAACATGTTAATTGTTGAGTCGTTGATTGATGGCAAACGCTTTCCTGCTTATACCAAAGATAAAGTGGTGTCATTAGGCGATATAGCTATTTTTACTGAAACAGCTGAAATTCCACTAGGACAAGTTCTTGAAAGTGTAAAAACAAAAGAAAATGGTTCGGTTTGTTCTATCGATCCAAAATCCGACAATGACAAACTTCGCAAGTATATGCTCGAGGTTCTTCCAGAATATGATCGCGACCGTGTCTATCCAAGCGATATTCGTAAATTATTATCCTGGTACAATATTCTTGTCAATGCTCAAATTACAGAATTTGTGGCTGAAGAAAAAGCAGAAGAGGTTGTTGCCAAATAATTGATGTTTGTGAATTAATTAGCTGAAAATTAAAACCATATGGTTGTAAAATCTATTTGTGAACTTATTGAAGATGTTGCCCCGTTGGCACTGCAGGAAAGCTATGACAACGCCGGACTTTTGGTTGGTGACTCGCAAATGGAGGTTACATCTGTATTGGTTTGCATCGATATTACAGAAGAAGTGATAACAGAAGCTATTCAGAAAAATTGTAATCTGATTGTTTCTCATCATCCTTTAATTTTCAGTGGCTTAAAAAAGCTCACAGGCCAAAATGAGGTACAGCGTTGCGTGGTGCAAGCCATTAAAAACAATATTGCCATTTATGCGGCGCATACCAATTTAGATAATGTATTGCAAGGCGTTAGTGGGAAAATGGCCGAAAAAATCGGATTGAAGAACATTCAGGTTCTTCGGCCGAAACAGGATGTACTGCTAAAACTAATTACTTACGTTCCCAGACTTCATTCGTATGGAGTCCGGCAAGCATTGTTCGAAGCAGGAGCAGGGCAAATTGGAAACTACGATGCTTGCAGTTTTAATACCGAAGGTATGGGAACTTTTAGGGCTAATGATAATGCACAACCGTTTGTAGGCAATATTGATGAATTACATTCGGAACCTGAGACCCGCATTGAAGTTATTCTACCTGATTACTTGAAATATAATGTGCTCGATACGCTGCTAAAAACGCATCCTTATGAAGAGCCCGCTTATGATTTTATTCCGTTAAAAAATAGTTGGAGCCAAGTAGGAGCAGGGGTTGTAGGTGAATTGGGCGAAGCTGAAGATGAATTGACTTTTTTGAATCGTATAAAGCTCATTTTCAACAATCCAGCTATAAGGTATACAAACTTATTATCTAAAAAAATCAGACGGGTTGCCTTATGTGGTGGATCCGGAAGTTCGTTTTTATCGGATGCAATTTCGACCAAAGCGGATGTTTATATTTCTGGTGATTTTAAATATCATGAATTTTTTGATGCTCAAAAGCAAATTTTAATAGTAGATGTTGGACAT
>DATFAW010000307.1:0-3982 GCA_035254165.1 Paludibacter sp. | reverse complement strand
CATTATAACAAATAAAATAAAGAAATCATACAAATTGGTCATCGTGTAACCAAGAAATGATGTTGGCTTTTTGTCAGGATACAATGAACTCAATGTGCCTGCCAGATAATTTGCAAAAGAATTTGCAAGAAACCACACAGCCATAAGCAGAGATCCAAATTTTATTGGTGCCATTTTATTTACAAGCGAAAGGCCAATCGGCGACAAACAGAGTTCACCCCACGTATGCAGAGCATACATACCAACCAACCAAATCATACTCACTTTTATGCCGGGAGCAACATCTTTCACTCCAAAAGCAATCCACAAATAGCCTAGAGACAGTAGAAACAGCCCTATAGCCATCTTTGTTGGAGCTGCCGGTTCGTATTTTCCTAATTTCAGCCACAACCAGGCAAATATAGGGGCACAACTCACTACAATTATAGAGTTTAGAGATTGGAATGAACTTGCAGGCAACTCATTTAAGGTGAGATTTTGTTTACCTCCTGATATCACCATTATAATACCATATAAAATAGCCATTGCAAATGCTGAAAGTAATACATAGACGGTGTTTCTTAATCTCGTATCTTCCTTAGCACTCATTGATAATCTTATCGTTTTAAATAATTTAGCGATTAAAAATAGTGCAACAATACCAAGAGGGTAAATAATCCAGGTTGGTAAAGCCAGCCCTAAATGGCGGTTTGTTTGTTCATCTGCAAAAAAGGTCAACGAAGCCCCGGCTTGTTCAAATGCACTCCAAAAGAATATTACAAAAAAGGCAACAATAAAAATAACCGATACCCTTTGTTTCTCTACTCTATTCAACGATTTGTCAGTTAAAATAATTCCTGTAATAAGCAAGGTAGCCAATAATAGCAAGTAAGGTAGAAAAACAAAAACTTTCGCATCTACATAGAGCATGCCGATAGCAAGTGTTGCAAAAGCTGCCAATCCTAGAATTACAAAGAGAGGTTTTGACCAGTAAGCATGTGCTCCAACAGGAGGTTGACCAAGTATTTTCTTATTAGGATCAATAACATATTGTTTGGCAAATGCGAGTTGAACCACCACACTGGTAAGCATGCCGATAGCACCTGCCAAGAAAGCCCATTTGAAATCTTCCGGATGGCCAGTATCTCCTACAAAGCCACACACAAATGGACCTAATGCCCCACCAACATTGATACCCATGTAGAAGATGGTGTAAGCAGAATCAACACGACGGTCACCTTTAGGATATAATTGACCTACCAATGAAGAAATATTCGGTTTGAAAAAGCCATTACCAGCAATCATTAACCCCAGACCACTAAAAAAGAGCATCATTGAAATACCGGGAGCAGACATATAAGTGTGCCCACAGAAAAAAAGTAAAATTTCACCCAATGCCATAACAAGTCCGCCTGCAATGATAGAACGTTGATTTCCCCAGTATTTATCTGCAATAAAGCCACCAATCAGCGGTGTTAGATATACGAGACTTGTATAACTTCCGTACAAATTAGACGCAAAAGCTTTATCAAAAAGCAACGCTTTTGTCATGAATAATACTAAAACAGCACGCATGCCGTAATAATTAAAACGTTCCCACATCTCTGTGGCAAATAAGACATAAAGTCCTTTTGGATGACTTTTTGTTGACTGATTTACTGACATATTTTTTTTTATTTATTAACCTATACCTATTTTAAAATAAAAAAGAACGCCAACAATTCGGCGTTCATCATTAATTGTGACTCAATGTTCGTATTGATACCACAAAAATAATCATTTTGCATGAAAATACAGATTAATTCAAGACAAAAATTGCATTTTTATAAAAGATACTTGCAAAAACAATTCCAAATCCGGTTTATTAAGCCTGACGTTGCTTTTTCTTCTTTTTATATGTATGATAGACTTCTGTACCAAAAAATATAATTGCTAAAAGTATCCAACCGATCCAATTATGGACTGAGAAATCCCACTCGTCTGTTCGATAATATCTTAGAATGATATTTAGTGCTTCCGCAAGAATGAAGACCACGACAAATTGCAAAAAACGTTTCAAATAATTATTCATTTCAATTTAATTTAAAAATTAACGACGTTTATTTAACTCTATTGACACGCGTTCAACCTTTCCACCAAGAGGTGGATTGAGTTTTGAAAGCTTCACGTCCAAACTCCGAATCTGAGGAAAGTCTACAAAAAGGCTATCCAAAATACGTTGCCCAACATGTTCAATCAGCTTCGATGGCATCTCCATTTGTCCTTTTATCACATCGTATACCAACTGATAATTAAGCGTATGTTCCAATTCGTCGGTTTTTCCTGGATGCGTAGTATCCAATTCCATTGCAACACTGACAATAAAGGTATTACCAAGCTGTTGCTCAAATTCCAAACAACCGTGAAAGGCATGGAACTCCATATTCTCAAGAATGATTTTGCTCATATACAAATTCAATTTTAAAGTATCCTTAATCCATAAGATGACAAAGAAGTAAGTCAGTATAGTTTATTTCAATAATTCACAAAACAATCTATCATAATTATTAGACGCTAGAGTAACTTTCCCCTTTAGGAGTTGGGGGTCACTTCGCTTTCAAATTCACCGTCAACTACAAATGTACGAATTTTATCTCCGAATTTTACTTGCCTGACCGAAGTAATCCGTTTTCCATTTAGTGTTGTAATTGTATATCCATGCTTTAGCAGAAAACTTGGTGAATGTGTTTCTATATTTTTTTCTAGCAAAGATAGTTTATTGTTTTGTTTCAGCAATTGCATACGCACATTCGATTGCAATCGACTTTTTTGCCGTTCGAGTAAATGAGTTTTTTGCAACACCCAACTCCGCAAAGTTTGTTTTATCTTCAACTGAATATGATTAACAAGATGTGATTCTGTTTCAATTCTATTTTTAATTACATACCGAATATCTGAAACCAGATTTATCACTACATCTTCAGCATTCTGGAACGTTGAGATCAAAAATTCAGCAACAGCAGTTGGTGTTTTCACACTGGTATGAGCCACCATATCCAGAATGGACACATCGCGCTGATGACCGATACCAGCAATAATAGGTAATGGAAACTGTGCACAGTTTAATGCCAGTTCATACGAGTCAAAGCATGCCAAATCGGTTGTAGCTCCACCACCCCGAATAATCACCACTACATCAAACAAATCGATATTTTCATAAATCTTTTCCAATGCATAAATAATGGAAGCTTCAGCTTGATCACCTTGCATGATAGCCGGAAACAATTTGATATAGAATGCAAAGTGAGACGGATCATTTTGCATTTGGTCGCAAAAGTCGCCATACCCCGCAGCTGTAGGCGACGAGATGATAGCCAATCGCTGGGGAAGCTCTGGAAAAGGCAATTGCTTATTCATATCCACAATGCCATCTTCCTCCAGTTGCCGGATAATTTTCAACCTGCGGGCGGCCATTTCGCCAATAGTAAAAGTAGGATCAATATCGCGGATATTCAGACTAAACCCATACACTCCGTGAAATTCCACCGTTACCGCTACTAACACATTCAATCCAGATCTGAGCATTTGCCCTGTACTGCTTTCAAAATACGGTTTCAACATTCGATAAGTGCTTGCCCAAATGGTGGCTTTAGTTTTGGCAAGTAATGCATCCGAACTGCTGTCTTTTTCTATCAATTCCAGATAACAGTGCCCACCAGGATTCTCGCGCAATTCGCTAATTTCGGCACGAATCCACACCGGTGTGTCGAAAGCCAAACGAAGGGTTTGCTGGATCTGGGAAGTTAGTTCGGAAAGGGTTATCGAGGTCATATTAATAAGTTTGTATATGGCAAAGTTTAGGTTATTACCTATCCTTCCACAATAATTATCATCTGATTATCATTTTCTTTGTTTCTGTTTTTCCATTCCCAAAAACGCATACAGCGTAAATCCCTGGAGTAAGTTTATCTGCCTTCAGATACATGTTTGAATCTGTTATTGGTTGATTTACAAGCAAACTTCC
>DATFAW010000306.1:0-3771 GCA_035254165.1 Paludibacter sp. | reverse complement strand
GATTATTGGTCGGAACCACGAAGAACATAGCTGTGAACAACGCGGTAAGTGCCAGGCAAACAATAAAAACATTGCGTTTGCCGAATATCCCTGACAGCCACCCGGATAAAAATATAACTCCAAGCAACGTGATTATTTGTCCTATCATATTGAACAAGCTGAATCCAACGGCAAAAACCTGGCTATTATCTGAAGCAATCAGCCCAAATGCATTCAGAAAGCCATGCAATGGACCATAAATCTGACCGGCATCAGCCACCAATCCAAAATGACGTAAGAAATTGAACAAAGCATCTTTATCAACTACGTAGTTAAAGTAATATGACATGCTACTTCCCCACATGGCCAATGTGACAAACAAGAATAGTGTGAGTGCAAACATTGCTTTCCAGGGTCCATTACTAATAATGTCTTTAAAATCCTGTTTAATAGGTGTTTTTTGATTAACCGGAGGTTTAATACGTTCTTTAGTCGTGAAAAATGTAATCACCAAAAGCACTACAACTACACAGGCAAACAACAAAATGGTACTCGACCATCCTTTTTGCGCATTACCATGACCAAATTTTGTTACCAAAGGCAAAGTAAGCCCCTGAACTACAAATGTTGCAATGGTGGCAGTCACAAAACGAATCGATGAAATGCTTGTTCGTTCTTTAATGTTGCTCGTCATTACGCCACCCAACGAAGAATAAGGCGTATTGTTGAAAGAATAAACAGACATCAGCATGATGTATGTAATACCGGCATAAAGTATTTTTCCGCGTTCGCTTAAATCAGGTGTTGAGAAGGCTAAAATGAAGAAAGCAGCAAAAGGAATTGCTGTCCACAATACCCACGGGCGATACTTGCCCCAACGGGTGTTCGTTCTGTCTGAAATTATCCCCACCATTGGATCAACAAAAGCATCGAATACGCGCGCTACTAATAAAATCATACCTGCCGCAGTGGCTTTTATGCCAAATACATCGGTATAGAAAAATAATTGAAACATCATCATCATTTGGAAGATGAGGTTGGCTGAACCATCTCCAAGACTATACCCTACTTTTTCGCCAAACGATACTTTTTGTGTTGTTGATTTCATTGATTTATTTTTTAATTTATTTATACATTATTCCCAACTGTCAGTTCTAAAAGACAATATCGGTAAACCATCTTTGTTATGTAAGCTTACGTTTGTGGAATTATCAGCCCAAGTACATCTTACCGCAAGTGGATTGTGAACTTGCCTGCTTCGACAACTTTGCCGGCATACACGGCATAAAACCATGCAATAAACAGTTCATTTGTATCCAAACTACTTCCGGAAACAGTTTTCCAACTTCTACTTTGTCAGTAACCTTTTTTTGCCCATAAATCTTTTATGTGCGGCAATAATGATGATTTGTTTATTTCAGATATTTCATAAGTTTTTGTGGGACTTCACCCTTAAATGTTCTATTGCTAGTAAGCCAATAATCATACACTTCGGGCAGTTGACTAATTTCATTTTCAACTTGCACCGTAATTTACTGTTTGTTATTCGGCGTCTATCGCTTGGTCTGTTTAGTAAAGCTGAGAATATTTGGCATCGATACCCAAAGCTTGTTAGCTGAATTTAATTGCTATTCAGAGAGTTGTGCTATTCTTGACCGTCAATTGTGGTATTTTATTCTCACTTACAGATAATTAAAATGAGACAATAGTGGTAGATAAAGCTGTGAATATTATTTAAAGACGATATTCTTTAAATGGATAAAACAGCATCTTCGAATTAAAGCATTTTACGGAACAAGTTATAATGCAGTCTGCTGTCAGATATGGATAGCAATATGCGCTTATTTACTCGTTGCCATTACGAAAAAAGACTCTATTTGGAGCAGACTTTTACTCTGTCGATGTTTGGGTAAATTTATATAAATGAGCTGTTTGTAATGTAAAACTACAAAAAAACAATACTGTTTTAAATTATAATTAATCGACTATCTTTGATTTATAACCGGACAGTAGTGATATATTATATAGAATTGGCATGTCTTGCTTTGAAATTTAAAACTCTGCGATACTCTCTGTGTAACCGCATGAAATAGTATGTATTTCAAATAGTTACACAGAGGGATCACAGAATTATACAGAGTGATTTCTATTACAAAACTTCATCTGGCAATGTCCATCTTTTATCTCACGCAAAAACAACAGTGAAACATAAGATTACAATTATAACCAGCCACAATTTGTATTAGTATTTTAATCCTAGCAAATGACTAATTCATATCATTACCTTTCAAGTTCGGATTGTTGTTAAGCTCTTCCTGCGGAAAAGGATAATACATCGCCTTCGATGTCCAACCACCATCTTGCAATGGTTTCAGATATTTGCTGTCAGCCATACCTAAACGGAGTAAATCGAAATAACGGTAATACTCACCCATAAGCTCAACACAACGTTCGTGCTCAATCACATTCATAATGTTATCCATTTTGAAACCATTGATTGTAGGAGCAGCCGCCATTAAATCGTCAACATTTGGAATGGTTCCATTCGACTTTGAATACCATAATTGACTTTGCTCCGATGGTACAATATTGTTGGCACGGTTACGAACCTGTTGAATCCAATATTTAGTACCTGAAGGATCAGTAATAGCCTTGCTGTCATTACCAGCAACTGCATGCAAACACTCGGCATACATCAAAAGCACGTCAGCATAACGCATTATCGGATCGTTAAAATCATCATCGATATCGCCCTTGTATTGCGAATATGCATCCGGACACTCCTTACGTGTTCCATATTTATCTTTATCGGACGCTACATTGTTCATCATTTGCTCGAAAGTCACGTGTTCTCCTTTATCATTCGTAAAATACGCTCCTCCAGGACACCAAAGTGTCATATAACGACGAGGATCGCCAGTTTCAAACTCATCATAAGCTTTCTTGGTCGGCGCCAGGTTCCACCAACAGCCTCCGGTACCATCAGGTAAACCTATATTAGTCCAACGCCAAGAGTCGGAGAGATCACCACCCAGCCAACTGGAGCCATTGTGCATCTGTACTTCAAATATAGATTCTACGCCATTCTCCTTTGTTGGGTCATTGGTGAAGTTGTCATGGAAATTGGAGTTAAGCTGATATTCATTACTATCGATAATTTTCTTAAGAGCAACCTCTGCCTTAGCATACTCTGCCGTTTGTCCTTTTTCAAGAATAGGACGCCAGAGATAAGCCTTTGCCAAGAATGCAAGAGCAGCACCTTGAGTCGCACGACCGATATTTGATGCAGTTGCATACAGCTTGCTTTTAGCTGGTAATAAACTTGCTGCCTGAGAAAAATCGCTTACTATCTGAGCATAGACTTGGCCACTCTTAGCATTACTCGGATAATAGTCTGCTGCAACACCACTCGTAGGATGATCATAGAGAGGGATTGTCTCGCCATAGAGTGAACATAGGTTCAGATAAAACAATCCACGTAGAAAATATGCTTGTCCAAGCATAGTATTCTTTTCATCCGTAGAAGCGTCTGTCCCTTTATAATTAGTTATTTTATCAATGGCAATATTAGCTGCAAAAACACCATTAAACCAATCCATCCATTGATTTTTTACAGTACCATCACTGGCAGGAGTATTATAAGTGTCCTGGTACATCGATGGCCATTTATATGTACGAGCAAAATCATCTCCAGGAGCAAGAAGAGCAAAAAGCCCTGCGAAACAATAGCCACCCTGATTGCGACCAATTAAGGCCTGATAGGCTGGAATAAGAGAAGCTTGCAGCTGGGCT
>DATFAW010000305.1:0-4687 GCA_035254165.1 Paludibacter sp. | reverse complement strand
GAATCGATACCCGGTGCCATACCACCCTGATTTACTTCCGGATCTACTCCGGTGTATTTGGTAATAACAAAAAGATTATTTACCGTTCCATATAGACGAAGGTTCTCTATATATTTGACAGGAGATTTGAACGTGTACCCTAATGTCATATTTTCGAGACGTAAATAACTACCATCTTCGACGAAACGGGAAGAATATTTATAGGCATTTTTATCATTCCCTTCATTTCCGGCATCAACAAGTATGTTGGTAAACGCGAGACTAGTCGGTCTGAATAAATCTGCTCGTGTAGCATTAAAAATCTTATTGCCATATACACCGCGGAAGAATACACTCAAATCGAAGTTTTTATACGTAAATGTATTCGACCAACCATAGTTAAGCTTGGGTTGAGGACTTCCTGCATAACGATAATCAGCGGTGGTCGGATTTGTTGTTAACTTCCCATCTTTAGCTAAGTATTGTGATACTCCCTTATCATCTTTTCCTTGATAACTAAGTGTGAAAAATTGTCCGAGGGGATAACCTTTTTGTCGAATCTGAAGAGTACTGGATGTTTGACTTCCGCCATCGGGTTGAGTATAACGAATTGAGTCGCCGCCAGCAAAGTATGGATTTGAAAGACTGGTTATTGTATTTTTATTATGAGCCAGATTTACACTTGTTTTCCATGTAAAGTCTCTTGTTTTTACAGGCACAGCAGTAACACTTAACTCAATCCCTTTATTATTCATGCTTCCTCCGTTTGCGTTAAGACCTCCAGCTGGTACGAGTAAAATATCTGCATCGTACCAATAAATCATATCGGTTGTATTTTTGTTGTATAAGTCAACAGTAAAACTAAGTCTTCCTTTCAATACAGATGCATCAATTCCAATATTGGCAGTAGCGGTCTTTTCCCATCTCAAATCTGAGTTTTCAGCTTTATTTGGGCCATAAGCCATAACTGAATTACCATTGTAGTAGAAGTTAGCCATTGAACTTGATAAAGATTGAGCTGTGTAGGCGTTAAATCCAGTTGAGTTACCAGTTACCCCATAACTAGCACGAACTTTTAAGTCCTCAAATATATTCAAATCCTGAATAAACTGTTCCTGTCCGGCTCTCCATGATAAACCAATTGATGGAAAGTAACCCCATTGATTATTCTTTCCGAATACCGAACTTCCATCCCTACGGATTGAAGCTTGCAGATAATACTTATCGTTAAAATTATAGTTCAAACGTCCAAAATAGGAAATCAAACGTTGTTTTGAATAGGCCTGATCCCAGCCAAAGTTTATTTTGTAATTATTTCTATATGTATAATAGTCTCCCAACGCCAAGTTATTAAAACCCATAGAATTAACTGGGAAATTTATATTCGTCGCCTGGAATCCATCTCCATAAACATCGTCTTGATGTGAATAACCCAAAACTGCATTTACACTATGTAATCCAATTTTTTTATTCCAAGTAAGCCAGTTTTCCAAAACTTGATTAGTGGTTTGGTAGTTATTACGTAAACCCGTTCCTCCTGTGCCAAAAATAACAATAGATTTTGTTGCTGGTGGTTCTGGATTATTATAAAACACCGAACTATTATACCTTTCCAAATACGAATCATAATACTCTCCATGTAAAGAATTGTAGTTCTGGTATGAAATACTCAAATCGTATGTGAACCCCCATGGCAATTTTACATTGGTTGTAAATGAAGCCATTAAGTTATTATTTTTAGTCTGATCTTGTCCGTAATTAACAATAGCAGCAGGATTAAAATATCCATTTTTTGTTAAGTTTTCATAATAGGTGCCATCGACATTTTTCACTGGAGAGGTTGGTAAACGGTTGGCTGCCTGCAAAAGGACTGCTCCTAATTGAGGGACATAATCAGAAATAACTCTGGCATTTGCTACCGATACACCAAATTTAACCTTATCATTAAAGGCCATTTGATCAAAAGTTAAACGGGCAACAATTTTGTTCTGGTTACTTTCTTTTATAATACCTTGCTTGTTTGTATAATTGATACTGGCACTGTAAGTATTGTGCTCCGAACCTCCGTTAAATGACAAGTTGTGGTTTGTTGAATAAGCAGTTCCCCGCTGTATTTCCTTTTGCCAATCGGTGTCAGCTCCTGTATCCTCTGTGAGATTCTGACCAGTTTTAGTGGTAAAGGCCCGAACCTGAGCTGCATTCATCATTTTAAGACTATTAGATACGTTTTCAATCCCAGCATAACCGTTATACGAAACATGTGTCACCCCTTTCTTCCCTTTTTTGGTGGTTACCATAATTACTCCATTCGAAGCACGGTTACCATAAATGGAAGTGGCTGATGCATCTTTCAATATATCGATAGTTTCAATATCGTCAGGAGCAACCAATGAAATATCTCCACCTGGAATACCGTCAATAACATAAAATGGTTCCATCGAACTATTCAGCGTAGAAGCACCACGCAAAATGACACTTGATTTACGGGTTGGATCGCCACTTACAGTGATATTCAAACCTGCAGCTTTACCTTGTAATAGTTGTCCAACATCGGTAATAGCACCTTTATTCAAGTCATCTGATTTAATGGATGTTACAGCAGAAACAAGCCCTTTTTTTGTAGTGACACCATAACCTACCACTACTACTTCGCTCAGTCCTTTGCTTTCATCTTGCAAAGAGATATTGATTACTGATTGGCTGCCGACTTTTGCCTCACGTGTTAACATTCCAATAAATGAGAATTGCAAGGTAGCGTTCTTTGGCAAGTTGTTGATAAGATAGCTTCCATTAACGTCAGTAATAGTAGCTTGCTTCGTACCTTTCACTAAAACACTTACCCCCGGCAGTGACTGCCCGGCTTCATCCGTAACTTTACCCGAAACTTTGTCAAAGCTGGCTTTTTCAACCGCCTCTCCCATTTCTTTGGCAGATGCTAAAATGATTTGGCTATCCAACACTTTATATGTTACATCTGTGTTGGCGAAAATCTTTTTCAAAATATCACTGATCTTTTCGTTTACAGCTATTACGTCGACCTTTCGGGTTACATCAATGAGTTTGTTGTTGTAAGCAAAATGATATTCCGATTTTGCTTCAATCATCTTGAGAACTTCGCGCACTGTTGTATTGCGCGCATTTATTGATATTTGGGCATCTTGCGCAGACAAACTGGTTGCCGCACTAAAAATAATCCCGAATAGCAAGACAGAAAGGAACCTAAAGGTTCGATTTATTGATAAGGATAAAGGAACTTTTGCGGCCTTTCCTAGAATTGTGGTTTGTTTCATAGATTTTGTGATTTGTAAAATTGTGATAATAAAACAAAGATTTAAAGATTTATTACTAGACATTACAATGTAGATTATTATACAAAAACCTACACACTGCAACGAAAGAACAAACTTGCAAATGCCATCTGCGTATAAATAGCAATATAACAAGCTTCTGAATAACATAATGGAATTATATCTTCATTCGTCAGCTCCACGATGGAATACATCGTACGAACAAAAAGGGAAAGAGGTCATGTGATTCTTATCATGATTGTGGTTTTTAAAGTTTATTTTCAAGGATAACTGTATATCTATTTTAAAGCTTTCTATTTTTGTCGGGTCTTATTTGCTTTTCTCAAAATCAAGGTGCGTTGTCCGTAGGTTCCATTTGCATCTTGTTTTCCATTTACGACCTGATAGGTGATAGGGGACGACAAACTAATGATTTTGAGGGCACGCTCTAATGGTTCATTTATAAATGTTGCTGTTAATTGATACTGGAATAGTTCTTTGTCGTGTATAACAACATTCACATTATATAGCTTTTCTAACTTTTCCGTAACGATTCGAATTGGATCATTGTCGAATACCGTACGGCCTTGTGTCCATGCTATGTATTTCGTAAGATCGCTTTTTGGGGTCAATGTGATTTGTTTATTTGCTTTGTTGTACACTCCAACTTCCATTGGATACAACGCACTGTTCAATTCAAAGGTATTTGTTGTATCTTGCTTTCCCAAAAGTACCGAACCTTCCACCAAAGCGACAGTCACTTCTGGTTCATCACTATATGCCCTGGCATTAAAGGTTGTACCGGTTACTTTGACATCCATTCCATTCATTTTTACGATGAAAGGACTTTTTTTATCTTTCTTTACCTTGAAAAAACCTTCCCCATTTAATGCAACCAAGCGACATGATTGATTTGCAAAAGTCATAGGGTAAGTCAATGTACTTCCTGAATTCAACGAAACATGAGTACCATCGGGCAATTCAAACTGGCTGGTAGCACCCAGAGGCACGCTTACTGTATTTTGCAAAACCGCTAAAGTGCTATTCGATCCGTTGTGTACACCCACTACATAAAAAGCAATCATTAACGGAATCAGCAGAATAGCAGCCACACGCGACAAACCGACATAAAGCCGTCTCGACAACGATGGTTTTGGTGTTTGCAGGTTAATTACGTGATGAATTTCGGCCAAAACACGTTGGAACCGTTCCTCTTCGCCTATAACGGCGTTATCGCATTCATCCCAATGGACAAACATCGACACATCCACGCCATCGTCATCCACAGGAAGTTGAAACAGGTCAATCACATCATTCAAATCTTTCTTTGAATAATTACCAGTTCTAAAATTGTTTAATAGTTGATTAATATAGGTCATAATGCTTTTATTTTATATACAGTCACTTTTTATTTATATGTT